>CAYZLC010000007.1:0-4266 GCA_964479365.1 uncultured Dehalococcoidia bacterium | reverse complement strand
ACGCCGTGGGTGGGCATCTTTGAGGAGGAGGTACGCGGCCCGGACGCGTCTGACCTGTTCCTGCTCGTAGAGCCTGCCACGCCGGGCAGCGCGGAGTTCTTCGCCGAGCTCAAACAGGCCGTGGGCGCAGTCTTCCACGCCTCCAAAGCCTCACTCACAGGCGGCCTGCTGCGCGCGTTGCAGGCCGCCCACGAGAACCTGCGCGAGTGGAACCGGCGGAGCATGAGGGACCATCGCGTGGCTGCCGGCGTCTCCTGCGTAGCTGTGCGCGGCCAGGAGGCCTACCTCGCCCAAGTCGCGCCTGCGGGCGGCGTCTTCTACCGCGACGGTCAGGCGGAACCGGTTCAGCCCTCGCTGCCGGACGCCGTCGAGCCGCTGGGGATGTACGATGAGTTCTGGCCGGAGTTCTCCCACTTCGAGATGGAGACCGGCGACCGTCTCCTTCTGCTGACAACAGCGTTGGCGCGCGCCCTGCCGCCGGACGAGCCGGCGGCATCGTTGGCGCTGGCAGCGGACGAGGCTCTCCCCGCCCTCTACCGGCACGCCCGCTCGATGCCGGACTGCGGCGCAGTCCTCGTAGCTGCCGTCCCGAACCACGAAGACACAAAGCCACAAAGTACAATTACTTAGTGTCATTGTGGTGAAATAACCACATTCTCTCCAGGATTCAGCAGCTTGAACGTACTCGGCATCGAGACCTCTTGCGACGAGACAGCCATCGCCGTCGTCGAGGACGGACGGCGCATTCTGTCCAGCGTCGTCTCGTCTCAGGTAGAGCTGCACGCCGAGTACGGCGGCGTCGTCCCGGAGCTGGCCTCGCGCCGGCATGTGGAGGCCATGATTCCGGTGCTGGACGAAGCGATCGCGGGCGCCGCCTGTCGTCTCGAGGATATCGACGCCGTCGCCGTGACCCACGGCCCAGGGCTGGCCGGCGCCTTGCTCGTCGGCGTCAACTTCGCGAAGGCTCTCGCTTTTGCCCTAGCGCGCCCGCTGGTGGCCATCAACCATCTGGAAGGTCACATCTACGCCGCCTGGCTGGAGCGCGAGAGAGAGCCGCGCTTTCCTCTGCTGGCGCTGATCGTCTCCGGCGGCCACAGCGACGTCGTCCTGATGGAAAGCCACGGCCGCTATCGGCGGCTCGGAGAGACCGTGGACGACGCCGCGGGCGAGGCGTTCGACAAGGTCGCGCGCTTGCTCGGACTCGGCTTCCCCGGCGGCCCGGCGATCGAGAGGCTCGCCGCGAGCGCCACGGCGCCTTCCGCGCGCCTACCCCGCGCCCGGCTGGCGGGTCCCTACGACTTCAGCTTCAGCGGCCTTAAGACGAAGGTTCAGCGCATCGTCCGCGGGGAGGAGGGCGAAGCGCCACCGGCGGCGGAGCTAGCCGCCGCCTTCCAGGAGTCGGTCGTCGATTCGCTCGTGACGAAGGCGGTGCAGGCCGCCCACGACCACGGCGCGAGCGAGATCATCCTCGCCGGCGGCGTCGCCGCCAACTCCCTCTTGCGCTCGTCCCTGGCTGAGCGGTCGCCGGTCCCGGTCGTCGCACCGGCGACCGCACTCTGCACCGACAACGGCGCGATGATAGCCGCTGCGGGCTGGCAGCGCCTGCAAGCGGGCGGAACGGCGGGCCTCGACCTAGACGTTGAGCCGGGGCTGAGGATCGGCTAGAGGACGGAAGATGGAAGACGAGGCCGTATTCATCTTTCTTCTTCCACCTTTTCCTTCTTCCACCTTTTCCTTCTTCCTCCATCTTCCCCTCACGATAGCGGACACCGCCCGCAGCCGCCCTGCGTGCAATACTGCTTGAGTAGGTAGAGCATGCCTTGCTGACGCCGGAAATCGATCGCCACGGCGCCTCCCAAGGCCTCGTGTAGGTGGCGAACAGCGCCGTAGCGCGCAGGCAGTGGCAGCCGGCGGTAGAGCGCCTCGGCGCGACGCGCGCGTGCTTCCGGGCCAAGCGCAGCCAGCCAGGGCAGAACAGCATTCGCGATCACCTCCACGGCTCGCCCGCGGCCGATGGCGCCCGGCACGCTGATGAGCACGATCAGCCGCTTCAGTGCGCGGGCCGGCTCCTCTTCGAGCGAGGGCCCGAGCCCGGCGAGCAGCCCTTCGCCCGCGAAGCGCGCCGCCAGCTTCGCCGCCCCGGCGAGCCTCTTCTCAGGCCGGTTGGCGGGACGCTGCCCGCTCATCGGACGGGCAGGTCCGCGGCGCTGCGAATGCGGCTCCGCGACCGCGGCGAGCAGCCGCGCCGCCTCGCTGCCGCGATCACGCGCCGCAAGCGTTGCCAGCCGCGCCCGCAGCCGCGCCCACGGCAGGCGTCGCCCCAGCAGCCGGAACGCCTCACGGTCGCCGCCGTAACCAAGCGCCTCGAGCAGCGACTCCCACAAGATCTCATCGGCCGCGCCCTCGACCGCCGCCGTTTGCGAACGCGCCGGAAGAAGGAAGGAGGAAGGGGGAGGGAAACCTCCGCCGGAACCGCTCCTCCCTTCTTCCCCCTTCCCCCTTCCGCCTGCCTCTCCCATCTCCCGCAGCCGAATGGCGAAAGCGGCCGCCTTCTGCCGGAAACGCATGTCGCCCAGCCGCTCAAGGCTCGCCGCCACGTCCGGGGCGCCGTAGCGGTGCAGTGAAGAGAAGCAGGGCTCCCGCCACAGCGCCGGACGCTGGAGCCAGCGCTGGATCTCGGCCGCGCGCCCCTTGGCCCAGGCGGCCAGCGCTACGACCGGCGCCGCGCCGCCACCGGGCAGCAACGTAGGCGTACCCTCATCATCCTCGAACACGAAATGGAGGACGACACCCGCGTAGTTTGGATCGCCGTTGTGGCCGTGACGCCGGAAGTCGCCGCTGCGCACGTGCAGCTCGACGTCCCCGTGGAGTAGACCGCCGGGGCCGCTGATTACGGCATCCCTGAAGTCTGGGCCGGCAGCCCCACTGCGCCGCCCACGGTAGATCACACGCAGCCGCTCACCTTCGGTGGTCGTTAGCGCTTCTGGCG
This sequence comes from uncultured Dehalococcoidia bacterium, assembly GCA_964479365.1. GTDB lineage: Bacteria > Chloroflexota > Dehalococcoidia > SM23-28-2 > RBG-16-64-32 > CF-163. Next base: position 1,277 of record CAYZLC010000007.1, on the reverse strand, counting down.
GGAAAGTCTGGTCATGCCAGAGACGCGACAGGTCCGCTTCGGTCAGATGCGGCGAGGAAGAAGGAAGAGGTGAGAACGAAGGAGGGGTTTGGGGGCGAATCTCCTTCCTGCTTCCTCCTTCCTCCTTCCCAGTGCGTGGCGATTCCGGCGTCAGTGCTGAAGGGGTGGTCTTCGTCGGCATCAACCGTCTTCCTTGCCCCTTGCTCCTTGCTGCCTAACCGCTCCGTATTCGAATTCCGCACGCTCCGCGATTATCGTGAGCAGCGTCGCGGAGGCGCCCCGCGGCTGGTAGCGCCCGGTCTCCCACTCGCTGACCGTCTGTTGCCGGGTGCCCAGCTCCGCCGCCAGCTCCTCCTGACTAAGGCTCATGTGGCGACGCAGGGCGCGCACGCGCGGCGCGTCCCAACGGTAGATCTGTTTCCGCTGCCGCTTCGCCATGCGATAAACTTACACGGTTCCGTGTAACGACACAAGGAAGATGGAAAGAGGAAGAAAGAAGGAGTCGATCCCAGACCCCGTCTTCCTCTGTTGGGTCTTGCGTCACATCGCGGCATGTCCTACTATTCCCATTGTTAGCACTCTAGACCCGCGAGTGCTAACCTCGGATGAGCACAAACGTAAAGGAGGAGCCCCTCATGCCCGCAGCAACGAAGACCAGGAGCACCGCCAAGGTCGTTCCCCTGGGTGACCGAATCGTCGTCAAACAGACGAAGCAGGACGAAGTACGCGCCAGCGGACTCGTGATCCCGGACACGGCGCGCGAGAAGCCCCAGTTGGGCCAGGTGCTCGCCGTCGGCCCCGGCCGCCTCGACGACAACGGCAAGCGCCTGCCCATCGACGTCAAGGTCGGCGACCGCGTTCTCTACGCCAAGTACAGCGGCCAGGAGATCCCGCGCGGCGTCTTCGGCGACTCCGACGAAGAGTACATGGTGCTCAAAGAGAGCGACATCCTGGCGAAATTGGCCTAAGGAGCAAGGATCAAGGAACAAGAAGCCAGACTATTTCTGTCTGGCTCCTGAATCCTGGCTCCTGGCTCCTCCGATAAGGAGGTAACCCATGCCCGCGAAGCAGCTGTTATTCGATGAAGACGCCCGGCGCCGTCTGAAGGCCGGCGTCGACGCGCTGGCAGACGCCGTGCGCGTGACGCTGGGCCCGCGCGGCCGCAACGTCATCCTCGAGAAGAAGTTCGGCCCGCCCTCGATCGTCGACGACGGCGTCAGCGTCGCCAAGGAGATCGAGCTCAAGGACCCGTTCGAGAACATGGGCGCCCAGCTGGC
>CAYZLC010000006.1:0-20346 GCA_964479365.1 uncultured Dehalococcoidia bacterium | reverse complement strand
AGTCCACGTATATCAACATGCCTTTGTTCTTCCCGCTGCTGATGATGGTGAAGGCAGGCCAGCTTTCCTCGACGCGGGCGCCGAGCATAAGAATGGACTACGCGCTCGTGCCGCCGCCGATCAACAAGCTGCTCTCAAACGTAGTCGAGTATGAGGCGCGCCTCCTGCGCCTCATAAGCCTGCCAATCGGCTCCTCAATCGCCTGCGTCGGCAGCCGGACGCGTTAGCAACTTCGCCTGGGGAGGGGGGTCCTAGGCGGCCCGGAAGTCCTGGTCGTCGTCGGCCATCGCCATCGGGCTCAAGGCGGCCTTAGGCCAGATCACCAAAGAGGTCATCGTCCAGTTCCACATGAAACCTATCGCCACGCCCACTATGCTCGAAATGTACGGGCTCACATCGAGGGTTAGCGTAAGAACGTTGGTGGTTACGACGATGATCACGGGGCTGACTATCGAGCTCATATTGAACTTGACGAATCGAAGCGCTATCCACCCGTCACGGGGGCGGTGCCGGAACGTCCATCGCTCGTGCGAATTGAACTGCATCACTATGGCCAGCTCCACGGCGACTATGGACGAAATTAGTAGCCGGACATCCGGGTGCGTGAAGAAGATGAGATTTGCGTCGGTGTCTTTGTCGGGCAGGAACCAGAAGACCGGTGAGTCATACAGCAGGTACAGGAAGAGCTGGTAGACAACGAATGCCAGGCCGCCCACCATTAGGAACTTGATCAGGGTTGTGGGCAGGCGAAGACGATGGGCGAGCGCGCTTGCGGCACCCATAAACCCGTCGTCAGCCTGGGTGATTAGCTCGGGTTGCATCATCTATCCAATGCGGTGGCGTAACTTCCATTATAACCGGCCGCGATAGGGCTGTGGTTATTCAAAGCTAGTGAACAGTCGGTGAAAGTCGTCCTCGGACGGACGTAGCTCAGGCCCCCCGGTCCTGCTCCTCACTGGTTTCCGCAAGGCTCAGGTCAGAAGCGACCAATTCCGCGGTGTTTTCGCCCAGGAGAATCGAGTAGTTCTGGCCGCGGTCATGCGGGTAGACCTGTGCCATGTTCGCAAGGTACAGGCCGGGAACGGGCGTGCGGTGGTCTGGCACGCGCGAGGCCGCGCCCAGGGTGAAGACAGGCTGCGCGTCGACGCCGTGGAATAGCCAGCGGGCGTTTACCCACGACTCATCGAAAGCCGGATTGATCCGCTTCAAGTGCGGGAGGTAAAGAGAGAACAGCTCGTCGCATGTCATCTGCAAGAGGGGGGACTCGCGGCCGACATAGTTCGAGATGTAGACGATGTGCTCTCCGCGGTAGCGCTCCGGCTCGATCAGGTTCGTATGTTCGACTACTGCGAGGAAGGGGAGCGTGCGGTCATTTATGTTCAACCAGTAGAAGTTACCGAGAGCCCGCTTCAAGCTGATCACAAGACAGAGCGCATCCTGATAGGCGACATCCTGCAGTCTATCGTTGTACGAATCACCGAGCGGCGGGGCGATACGCAGGAAGGCGCCGCTGCTGATGGTCGCGATCACCGATTCGAAGTACTGCTGCCAGCCTCCGGCTGTATCGACGCGCAGGCGCCCGTCTTCAAGCGAGATACGAACCACGCGCTCACGGGTCGCTATCTCTCCGCCCAGGGCGCGTATAAGCTTCACGATTGCCTCGATCCAGACGGCGAATGACCCGAGCTGATAGCCCAGCACCTCAGTCTGGGAAAGCAAACCCCGCGAAGAGAAGCGCAGGCGGAGACGGTTCCAGAGCCAGGTCATCGGCACCCGGTCTGCCATGTCGCCGAACTTGCCCCGCAGCAGTGGTTCCCAGACCACCTCCACGGAGCGCTGGCCCGCGTGCCGGCGCATCCACTCCACCGCTGTCACGTTCTCGAACTGCAAGCCATCCCGCTCACGGCGCAGCCGCAGGGCTACCAGGCCCAGGCGAATGCGGTCGCGGATTCCCAGCAACGGCGTAAACCGAAGCAGGTCCAGCGCCGTCGTGAATGGGTAAACGCGATCTTCGTAGAAGACCCCCATCGTTGACCTGCGCCAGGTCAGCGTCTTGAGCAGCGTAAGTTCGTCAAGCAGGCGGATCGCCGCTCCGTCGGAAGTGAACAGGTGATGGTAGAAACACTCCAGCCGCTCGCCACCGGCCTCAAAGGTGTGCACAAGGCCACCTAGCGACGGCTCCGCCTCGAATATCCGCACCCGGTGCCCGCGCTGGAGCAACCGGTAGGCAGCGACCAACCCGGCCACGCCCCCGCCTATGACTGCGGCAGACGAGGTCCGGTCGGCGATCATGAAACGTACAGCTGGGGCCGGACTATCCCGCCGTTCGCCTGCCGTTCGCGCGCCGCCACGGGCGGCCCGTGCGCAGCCGCAGAAGTCCCCGTAGGTCTTCCATGACAGTCGCGCCTATTTTGACCCTCGTATCCGTGTCCTCTACCCATTCCACAGGCACGTCCTTCACGCGGTAGCCCATCTTCTCGGCCAGGATTAGCAACTCTGTATCGAAGAACCAGTTGTTGTCCTCGATCAAGGGGACGACTCGTTGTGCGGCCTCCCGGCTCACAGCCTTGAACCCGCACTGGGCATCGCTGAAACGCGTGAGGAACATCGCCTTGATCAGCGTGTTGTAGCCCCGCGTCAGCAGCCGCCGCTTCAATGAGCGGGTTATCTTCGACTGCGCCGAGAGTCGGGAGCCAACGGCCACCTCGTAGCCTCGATCAGCGATCGCGCCGATGAGCCGGGGGAACGCTTCGAGCCCCGTTGAGAGGTCCACATCCATATAGCTGACGATGTCCATCGCGCTCGCGAGCCAGGTCTGCTTGAGCGCGAATCCGCGCCCCTTGCGTTCGATACGCACGTATTCGACGCTGCCACCGCTGTTCTCGGCGAGTTCCCTGCCGACAGCCGGGGTTCGGTCAATGGAGGCGTTGTCCGCGATGACGATCCGCCATTGGTGAGGGAAGGCGGCACTGGCCAGAAAGTCTCGCAGCAAAGGGATAGACTTCGGTAGCGAGTGTTGTTCGTTGTAGACGGGAACTACGACGTCGACCGGGGCCACTCAAGTATCTTAGCGCAAAGGCGCAGGCGCGGCGCACGGCCTTAGAGGCGGACTCCCTTGGGCGAACCGGCGGCCGTGCGCCGGTAGTTGTGCAAGAGAAAGCATCCAGCCACTTCCTCGACATAACAGCGGCGCTGGCTCGCGAGCGCGCTGGCTGTTTCCCGCGAATAGCTCTGGTAACGGCGAACGTGGCGTGGTTCACGACAAGGACGCACTGAGCACTGCTCACTTTTCACTGCCAGGTTTCACTGCCAGCCCTTGGTCGCGCCCTCCACCATCGCAAGCGGGCCGACCGGCCAGTTGAAGCCGAACACCATCGCCTTGTTGATGTCCTCCGGCGTGGCGATCCCCTCTTCCAGCACCTTCTGCGCCTCCCGCACGGCCGCGAAGTAGATCCGGTTCGCGATGAAGCCGTACTTGCCCGGCGCGTCCTTGACCCGCACCGAGGCCTTTCCGATGCGCTGGCAGAGCGACTCGAGCGCCTGAATTGTTTCGTCCGCCGTCTCCGGCGCGTAGACAAGCTCGCAAAGCTTCATAACGGGGGCGGGACTGAACCAGTGCATGCCGATGAACCTGGGCCGCCTCGTGTCGGACACCGCCTTGTTGATCTCCGAGATTGCTAGGCCCGATGTGTTCGAGGCGAATACTGTGTCCGGCCCGGCAACGCCGTCGACCTCTGCGAAGACCTTCTTCTTCAGCGCCAGGTCCTCCGGCACCGCTTCCACGATGAGATCCACGCTTCTAAGGTCGTCGAGGCTCGTCGTGAACGTCAGGCGAGCCAGTGCGGCATCCGCGTCTTCCTGCGTCGTCTTGCCTCTTTCGACGCCTCGCTTAAGGCCGTAGCGGCCATCCACGATCGTAGAGCGCGCCTTCTCGATCAACTGCTCATTGAGGTCGCGCACCGTCACCGTGCAGCCGCCGACGGCCAATGCCTGGGCGATGCCGGCGCCCATGACCCCGCCGCCGATGACGCCCACGGATTCGATTGTCATTTGGAATCCTCCTGCTACGCCTTCTCCCAATCTTCCTTCGAGATCGCTCCCTGCCTGAGGATCTCTTGTTGGAGTCCCACTGTGATGTCCTTGCCGTGCTGACGCGGGATTCGAACCTTCAAATCTCCGCGAACCATGTAAGGATGCCTCCCCTCATAGACGGGGCCGTCGAACCCGAGATTCTTGAACTTGCGGACGAGATCACGCCACGAGAGTGGGTTCAAGAGGGCGAGTGTTGCGGAGCCAGACTAATGCCAGCGACCACTGGCAAGTCGTCGCCGTCCCGCAACTTTAAGATCAGCCAGCCTTCAAGTACTTCCTGCAGCTCCGCACGGCAGTCCTCAAGCGTCTCGGCATTGCTCCAGACTCCTTGGAATCCCGGTATCTCTCCGAAATAGGGCCCGTCATCATCTATGATCTTGTACTGAGCTCGCTTCATTGCCGCCGCGATGTATTCAGTCAGCATTGCGATTATCCCCTGATGTCTCTACTGCCTCAGTATACCCCGCCCGGCATAGCGAGCCCGCTCGCCGAGCTCTTCTTCGATCCGGAGGAGGCGGTTGTACTTGGCCGTCCGATCCGACCGGGCGGGGGCGCCGGTCTTGATCTTTCCCGTGCCGGTGGCTACGACGAGATCGGCAATCGTTGTGTCCTCTGTCTCCCCGCTCCGGTGCGAGATGACGCAGGCCCACCCGGCCTTCCGCGCCTCCGCGATAGCCGCGAGCGTCTCGGTAAGCGTTCCAATCTGGTTCAGCTTTATCAGGACTGAATTCGCCGCCTTCTCCCTCACGCCGCGCCGGATGCGGTCAACGTTCGTGACAAAGATGTCGTCGCCCACGAGCTGGACGCTTGAGCCAACCCGCTCCGTCAGCAGCCTCCACCCGCTCCAGTCCTCCTGCGCCATGCCGTCCTCGATTGAGATGATCGGATAGCGTCCGCACCACTCCTCCCACAGCCCGGCCAGCTCCTCCGGCGTCAGCGTCCGCCCCTCTCGCGCCAGGACGTAGTGTCCGTCCATTTCGAGCTCCGAAGTGGCGGGGTCGAGCGCGATGGCGACATCGTCACCGGGCCGGTAACCGGCGTTCTCGATCGCCTCCAGGATCAGTTCGATGGCAGCGTCGTTGCGCGGCAACGGCGGCGCGAACCCACCCTCATCGCCCACCGTCGTCGGCAGACCGCGGTCGTGCAGCAGGCGAAAGAGCGAGTGGTAGACCTCAGAGCCCATGCGCAGCGCTTCCGCGAAGGTGGGTGCGCCGACGGGAGCAACCATGAACTCCTGGAAGTCCGTCGAGCCTTCGGCGTGCTTGCCGCCGTTCAGGATGTTGAACAGCGGCAACGGCAGCAGATGTGCGTCTTCTCCCCCGAGATAGCGATACAGAGGCACGCCTGCGTTCGCCGCGGCTGCATGCGCGACTGCCAGCGACACACCGAGCGTGGCGTTCGCGCCGAGCTGCGATTTGTTTGTCGTGCCGTCGAGGTCGATTAGCGCCTGATCGATCGCCCGCTGGTCGTTTGCAGGCATGCCGGCAACCCGCCGCGCGATCGTCTCGTTTACGTTGGCGACGGCCTGCAACACTCCTTTACCGCCGTACCTCGCCTTATCGCCGTCGCGCAACTCGAGCGCCTCGTGTACGCCGGTCGAGGCGCCTGACGGCACCTTGGCTGTTCCCGTGGCCCCGCTTTTGAGCACAACGTCTACCTCTACAGTGGGGTTTCCGCGCGAGTCTAGGATCTCGCGGGCGCGAACCGAGCGGACCGCCGAGCTCGACATCGCTACTTCGTAGTCCCTGCGCGCCGCGTTTCCGCCATCGCGACTGCCTTCTCCACCGCCTCCGTCGCCGTCGTCACGCGCACGATGCCGCCCGGCTCCCAATCGTGATAATCGAAGTCCCACGTGTCGAGCCCGACCAGTGGGACGTCGTTGATGAGAGCGTAAGCGATCTCGCTCAGCGTGCCGTACGAGCCGCTGATCGCGATCACCGCCTCGCCGCTGAGGACGACGACAGCGTTCCGTGCATAGCCGATGCCAGTGAAGATGGGGAACTCGACGTGCGCGTTCGGCGGTGTCTCCCCCGCGTTCCTCCCGGGCAGGATGCCGATCGTGTGACCACCTTCGGAGCGAGCGCCGCCACAGGCGGCTTCCATGACTCCGCCGCGACCGCCGCAAAGCAGCGTCACGCCCCGTCGCCCGAGTTCGCGACCTACCTCCTCGGCCAGCTTTAGAGCCTGCGGGCCGGCGCCTTCACCGCCGATCACCGAGATTATCACGGCAGCAACTATAGCAGTCAGCAGTTGCGGCCGTCAGCAGCAAGGCTGGGCGCTCATGGCGCAGTAGCTGCAGAGCTTCAGCTCTGCGCCGGATTCGCTACTGACCAGCTGTAAGGGGTCTTTTGGGCGGTACCTTCCGTGGCCCCAGAAACGACAACGATGGCCGGTGCGGCCAGGACGACCTGACCGCGGTTCGCTGCGTCGAGCGGCACACGTGTCACCTCGTTGCCAAGAATCACCTGCACGATAAAACGCTGGGGCAGCGTCCCTTCGATGCGCTGGAACCCGTCAGCCATCCAGCCGTTCGCGCGGTCGGCGGTGTCTCGAAAACCCAGCTCGGGGACCTCAACGTCATCCACGGCGAACCCCGTCAGGCTCGTCGCGTCGTCCGTCACCTGCTCGAAGCGCAGGAGCACTCTCTTCCCGGTGTACGCGCTCAGATCGATCTCTTCCTGCACCCAGCCGTCGCTCTTCCCTGTGTACCCGGGCCCGTATGACGCCTCGACGGGATTGTAGTCCGTCGTCTGCTGTCCGGGCAGCGCCGCCCACGTCTCTCCACCATCGGTCGAAGCCGCTACGTACGCGTAGTCCCAGCCGCGCTCGATCTCGAACCACGTTGAGAACCGGAGCGTCGCGCTGCTCAGGTTCCTGAGATCGAACTCGCGCGTGAGCCTCGTGTCGATGCCGTCGCCGCGGTTCGCCCACCAAAATGATCCTTCCAGAGCCGGCAGGCCGATGGTGACCTCATCGCTACCGTCGAACGTGAACGTCGTCCCTGCCGCTGCCTCAACCTCGAGATAGTCTGCCGCGAACTGCCCCACTTCGCCGTCCCCGGAACCTGACGCTCCGATAGCCGTCGTCGCGCCAGTCGTCGCGTCGATCGAGGCGTGCGAGTACGGCCCGCTGTCCGCGTCCAGATAGTTCGCAATCACCCAATCCGCGAACACGTCGCGGAAGTCGGCGCTGAAGCTGTCGAGATATGCCTGCACACCGTTAACGCTGTCGCCCTGCTGGGCGAGCAGCTCGGAGGCGCTCTCACGTCCGCCGAAGCGGTCGAGCAGATAGCTCATGAATAGCTCCGCGGCGGCGTAATGGACGGCGCTCGATTCCAGCTCCGGCCAGAACGTGAGTTGCGTATCCGGCGAGGCCAGGAAAGTAGCCAACCAGTTATGCCCGCCGTCTACTTCCTCCGCCGCGATCTGCGAGAGACCCTCGTTGATCCATGAGTCCTCGCTACCGTCCGCTTGCCAGTGCACCAGGTGCTGTAACTCGTGCGCGACGAGCCCGTTGTAGGCGACGCCGGGAGCGCCCAGGGCGCCACTGTCGAGATAGAGGATCTCGCGCTCATTGCTGCGGGGCGCGGCCGCCCCCGGGAACTCGTCGACGCCGCTGAAGTAACCGCCGGCGCCCTGGAGGTTCGCGTGAAGCAAAGTGATTCGAGGGTCGGAGTCTACGCCGGGCGTCCACTCACTGCCGAAGTTGGACCTCACGGTCGGATAGACGATGCTCTCGAAATCAGCGCCGATGGTGTCGAGAGTGCCTTGCGACACCGATACGCCGTCCTCGACGAAGAAGTAGGCGTGCTCTGTGACATGGCGCACCGTGGCCTGCACCGTCCGCAGACCGGGTCCGCTGAGCTCGAGCAGGCTGAACTCCTCCTGATCGCCCACCCGATATCCGTACGGGACATCGCGGGCGAGGCGAGGGCTGCCGGCCGGCAGCCCTCGGAACCGGCGCGCGAGATCGATCAGATCGCGGGCGGGCGGCTCGTCTTGCGCCGCAGACGTGGGCGAAGGCGCAGGCGAAGCCGTTCGCGTGGGGGTCGAGCTATTGGGAGAGGGAGAGTGACTCGGCTCGGAGTCCCCTCGGCCGCAGGCTGCGCCAAAAATGACGAGGAGGGCGACGAACGCTGTTCCAATCGTCGCCCTCCCGGTCACCACACTCCTATTTACGCTTTAACTACGCGCGCGGATGAGCCTTTTCGTAGACCTCTCGCACGTGGTCGCTCGTGAGGTGGGTGTAGACCTGGGTGGTTGAGATGTTGGCGTGCCCGAGCATCTCCTGAACGTTCCTCAACGGCATGCCGCCCCGCAACATGTGTGTGGCGAACGAGTGGCGAAGGGTGTGCGGTGTGATGTCCGCGCTGAGGTTCGCCGATTTGGCGTAACCCTTGAGGATCAGCCAGAACCCCTGCCTCGTCAGACGCTCGCCGCGCCGATTCACGAACAGCGCCTGCTCGTCCTTGTTGCGGACGAGCAGTGACCGTCCCTCTTCCAGGTAGTCCACCAGCGCCTCAAGGGCCTGGTCGTGAATCGGGATCGTGCGCTCCTTGGCGCCCTTACCCATGCACTTCACGTACGGACTACGCGGCTCGAGATTGACGTGCGTAATGTCCAACGAGACAAGCTCGGTCACGCGCATGCCGGTGGCATAAAGCAGCTCCAGCATGGCGCGGTCCCGTTTTGCCTCCGGCGTTGCTCGCCGTGCCGGCTGTTCCAGGAGCTCGTCGACCTCATTTGGGCTGATCGCCCGCGGCAGGGTCTTGCCCACCCTGGGCGAAGTGAGTCCCTCGGTCGGATTTACATCGATCGTGCCTTCCGCGCTCAAGAAAGCGAAGAAGGAACGAACGGCCGCCACTTTACGGGCAACGGATGTCTCTGTGTACCCACGCTCCTTGAGATGCAGGATGAAGTCCTGAATGGTAGTGCGGTCAAGAGACTGCCAGCCTTTGGCGCCCGGCCTGGACCCAATGAAGTCGGCGAGCTGCTGGAGATCGTTGCGGTAGGCAGCAACAGTGTTCGCGGAGGCCCCCTTCTCGACCGACATGTAGGTCGAGAAGTCTTCCACTGACTTGCGCATGCTGCTGACGCCCCCTGCTATGCTGCGCCGGTCCAATATGCTAGTTGCCATATTCTATTTTCACCTCCTCTCGCATGTCCAGCAATCGACTGGACAAGATTTGTTGATAAACATAACAATATCACGCAGAATTGCCGGATATTTTATGTTCTTGGAGATGGAAACGCGGCGTGGGTTCCATTGGTTAACCGTAAACGCGTGGCGCAGGCCACTACTCTAGCGCGCGGCCTGCCCGGGCCACGCTCCACGGCCCAGTAGAGGCACAAAGCGGCATGGCCCCAGGTTGTGCCGAAGCGCGCCTTCCGGCGTCTTCACGATGCGCACTAGCTCCTGCAGATCGCGGCTCCCCACAGGGATCACCAGCCGTCCGCCCTGGCCAAGCTGCTCGAGCAACTCGCGCGGCACCTCGGGCGCCGCGGCGGTGACGATGATCGCATCGTACGGATCTGACGGCGCCCATCCTAGGACCTCACCCCCCACGTGTATCTCGACATTTCCGTAGCCCAGCTCGCCAAGCAGCTCCTTGGCCCGCTCCGCGAGCGGTGGGATCCGCTCGACGCTCACCACGTGCGCGGCCAGCAGAGAGAGCACTGCCGTCTGGTAGCCGGAGCCAGTCCCGATCTCGAGCACCTTCTCGCTGCCGCCCAGCAGGAGCGCCTCCGTCATCAAAGCGACTATTAACGGTTGAGAGATCGTCTGCCCGTAGTCGATAGGCAGCGGCATGTTTTCGTAAGCCGACTGCCGCAACTCCGGCGGGACGAACGCCTCCCGCGGCACCCGGGCGATGGCATCGACGACGCGCGGGTCCTTGACTTCCACCGCCAGGTTCGCGAGCAATACGCTGCGCGCCCGGCTTAGCCTGTCGGCGCCTACATTTGCCATGCTAGCCCCATTCGGGTTCGAGTATAGCATCGCCAATTCTGACTCCTTATCCCATCACCCATCACCCTTAATACGTCCTCTCTCCCTCCTGGCTCCTAGCTCCTAGCTACCTGGCTCCTCGACCCTCCTTGTCCTTACCCCTTCATTCCCTTATATATGACAGGCGGGAGGACTGAGGATGAAGCTTGATCTGGCGAAGTTGCCCGTCCTGGAGGGCGTCATCGCCTTCCTGTTGGTAATGACCGTTGTCACCTTCCTGGGGGCGTTCGCAAGCACCGACGGCGAGGGCGAGGCAGCAGTTGTGGGGGAGTCGCCGACGCCGCGCGACACCTCACCGCCCGGTGGGTTCCCCACCCCGGACGGAGGCGTCGAAGTGGTCATGCAGGATAACAGCTTCGAACCCGACGAGATGACGGTGCAGGCCGGGACCACAGTTACGTTCGAGATCACCAACGAGGGCCGCGCGCTCCACAACATGCACATCGCCGGGCAGAGCGGCGATTACGCTGAGGACTTCTGCGAGGGCGGCGGCGACCCCTGCTCCGACCCCAACCGCCTTGCAGGCGGCGACACCGCCACCCTCATCTGGGATGCCCCCGCCGAACCAGGCGAGGTCGATTTCCGCTGCGACTTCCACCCCCGCGAGATGACCGGCACCATCACCATCGAGTAGGCGCGCGCACGAACCCGGGACAACACTCGGGTAGAGGCGCCCCGCAGACGCGTCTCAGCAGGCGCAATCACACCCTTCCCGCTCGTCCTGAGGTATCGAAGGAACGAGTGGTGTCGCCGCTGCTAGCGAGGAGCTGCCAGGAGCCGCAGAACGTCAACCAACTCAGGGAACCGCTCGATCACCGCATCCGGCGCCGGTCGAGCGCCGTCCAGAACCCCGCCCCAATGGTTGAACCACACCGCACGCATCCCCGTCGCCTTCGCCCCGGCGATATCGACGTCCAGCCGGTCGCCCACAAAGGCTGCCTCCCGCGGCTCCACACCGGCCAGCGAAAGCGCGTGCTCAAAGATCCGCGGGTCCGGCTTCTCGAACCCGCACTCTCCGCTGATGACCACCAGCTCCATCCCGAGGCTCAGTCGCAGCCACTTCGCGCGCTGCAGTTTCCCGTCGCCGTTAGTGATAACGCCGAGCGTGTAGTCGCCCCGCAACCGGTCCACCGTCTCGGCGACGCCCTCAAACCCGCGCAGCAGTTCGATGCAACCGTCAAAGAACCACGCACCGATCGCCGCGCGACCCGCCTCGCTCCCGGCAAGCCCCAACTCCCCAACCACCGCCGGCACGCCGCGCACGACGCGATCACCAATCGGTTCCATGGCGCGAGCGACAAACTCCTCGCAACCGAGGCCAGGTCGGTGGCATGAGAGAGCCTCGAAGGCGAGCCGGGCGCGCGCCTCCCGCGTGCCGATCGTGTCGCACAGCGTATCGTCGAGATCGAAGAAGACGGCGTGGAGCGGCATCAACTCTGTTACTTCTGGCCCTCTTGCTCCAGCCGCTCCAGCAGCCACATCCGCGCCAGCGTGCTTGGGCCGATCCCCTTCTTTCGTCCGACGGCTGCCAGGCGGTCGATCGTCTTTGCGTCCATTCGCACAGCTAGAGTGTGGATCAGGGGTCGCGCGACCTTGAGCTCGACCTCCACGAATTCATCTTCGAACTCAGTGGTGCTATGTGTGTCCCAAAAGTCGGCCTCCTCGTCGAGGTTCTTGAAGCGTGGTATTCTGCTCTTCGCCTTCTTGGCTGTAACCATCTTTAGTTTCCTCTCGAGGATCGCAATCGGCTGCGTTCAGCGTCGTCGGAGTCGCGGGCAGTCACACATAGTGTTGCCGCTTGCCCGCGAAGTCGAGAATCACGGTGAGATAGCGGCCCGCGTCGGTCTGGCCGATAACTCGATACCTGCCGCGTCGTATTCTGACGCCAAGACTCGATTGGTTGAAACAAACCTCCTCCGCCTCGTCACGAGTGACTCCGTGGCGCGCGATATGCTCCTCGTTCCAGTCGTCCCAAATCAACTGGAGAATGCGAAGCATCACCGTTCGCAATGCTGTACGACATTGTTAGACATTATAGCACGGCGCTCACAGCCCCCCCAGTACCTTCTCCGCCAGCGATTTCGTGAACCCCGGCGTCGCCGCGATCTCTTCCGCCGACGCCTCGCGTATCCCCTTCACCGACCCGAATTTCCGCAGCAGCGCCCGCTTGCGCTTGGGTCCGACACCCGGAATCGTGTCGAGTGCCGACTGGATGCCTGCTTTCGAGCGGACGCCACGGTGGTACGTGATCGCGAAGCGGTGCGCCTCGTCGCGGACGCGCTGCACAAGGTATAGCGCCTGCGATGTGCGGTCGAGCACGATCGGCTCCGAGACGTCTTTTACGAACAGCTCCTCAAATCGCTTGGCCAATCCCGCCAGGGGGACGTGGCCGACCCCGAGGTTCCGCATCGCGTCGTGCGCCGCCGACACCTGGCCCTTCCCGCCGTCCACGATCACGAGGTCCGGCATCGCCTGGAAAGATTCGTCGTACTCTCGATCGGCGCCGTCGGATGCAGGCATCGTCATCGGCGCGCCTGCGTTGGGCTGCGATAGCTCGCGCTCAACGCTGGCGTGGTCCGTGTCAGCGTGCGTCGGAGGATCGCCGTCGCGTTCGTTCGCCCCCTCGCCCTCCGTCTCCCGCCGCATCTTCCAGAAGCGCCGCTTCAGCACCTCCTGCATCATCGCGAAGTCGTTAGCGCCGGACACGCCTTTGATGCGAAAGCGCCGGTACTCGCTCCGCTTCGGGTGACCGTCGGCGAAGACGACCATCGAGCCGACAGCCGACGTGCCCTGAATGTTCGAAATGTCGTAGCACTCGATCCGGCAGGGCAGCGACGGCAGGCTGAGCGTGTCCTGGAGCTGTTCGAGTGCCTGTTGCTTCTTGCCGCTATCCGCCAGCCAGCGAGCCCGCGCCTGCTGGAGCGATTCCCTCGCGTTCGCTACGGCCCGCTGGACGAGCTGGGTCTTCTCGCCCCGCTCCGGCACCATCAGCTGCACGGGCCTGCCCCGCCTCTCCGACAGTGCCTGTTCGATGAGCTGGCTATCCTCGACGGTGATCGGCAGGAGCACACGAGGCGGGATGTACGGCGCAGACTCGTAGAACTGCTCGATGAAGCGGGCCAGCACGCGCTCGTCCGGCTCGTCCACTGTCCCGTCTAGCTGGAAGTTGTCGCGGCCGATGACGTTCCCCTTGCGCACGAACCAGACTTGGACGTACGCCTCCTGCTCCTCACGCGCGAGACCGAACACATCCATGTCCGTCCGGTCGCGTACCTCCATCACCTGCCGTTCCGTCGTGCGGTCTATCGCCTGCACCTGATCGCGAAGGCGGGCGGCACGCTCGTACTCGAGCGCCTGGGAGGCCGCCTGCATCTCCCGGCGCAGGTCGCGGCCGATCTCGTCGGTGCGCCCTTCCAGGAACATGATCGTCTGCTCGATAACGGTGTCGTACTCCTCCTTCGTGCACAGCGAGGCACACGGGCCGATGCAGCGGTGGATGTAGTACTCGAGGCACGGGCGGGGGTCGTCACCCGTGATCACCTTGGTGCACGAACGCCATGGGAACAGCTTTTTCACCAGGTCCAGTGTCCGCCGCACGGAGCCCGCCGAGGCAAACGGCCCGAAGTAACGCGCGCCGTCGTTCACCACTCGGCGTGTGATCTCGACGCGCGGCCACGCCTCCTTGAGGTCAATCTTCAGGTAGGGATAATGCTTGTCGTCCTTTAGCCGGACGTTGAAGAACGGCTGATGCCGCTTCACCAGCGTCGCCTCTAGGAGCAGCGCCTCTTGGACCGTCCCCGTCAGGATGAAGTCGATGTCGGCGATCTGCTCGACCAATCGTCGTGTCTTCGGTTCGAAGCCGTGCATCGACCCGAAGTACGAGCGCACACGGTTCCGTAGAGCCGCCGCCTTCCCGACGTAGATGACCTTCTCCTTCAAGTCGCGGAAGATGTACACGCCGGGCTTCGCGGGCATCGCCCTTAGTTGAGTCTGGAACCTTGCCGCCGGCGCAGTGGTCACATGTACAGTTTAGCTTCTCGACGGACATGCGCTTTGGATCGCCTAGCTACCTAGGCGAGTCCACGTGCCGCAGCCCGTCGAGTCGAAGGCAAGGTCAGCCTCGATTATCTCTACGGTGAGGAGAGAATCTGTGGCCCCGCTCGCCGTAATCGCAGACGGCTCGCCGTCAAGCCTGTTGAGCCTCGCCCAGGAGCATCCCTCGGAGGCGTCCGAGTTCTGCCAGAGCCCTGGAGCGATCTCCTCATTGACAAGCCACGTTCCGGGTCCGAACGGATCTAGCGGGCTCGCTGATGGCGGAGTCAAGATCTGGCTCCACCATCCGCAACCATCGGACGAAAAGGCCGCGTCGAACGGACGGATCTCCACAGTCAAATAGGACCCCGAACCGGCAACGTCCTCAGGGACACCCTCGACAGAAGCCAAGCGCTTCCAGAAACACGTTCTCGGACGGAGCGCGCGCCAAACTCCGGGCGCTATCTCTTCGCCCACCAGCCACGTACCGTTGCTAAACGTCCCACTGCCAACCACCGGCGGCGTTGGCGGCGGCGAGTCCGGGGAGGCCGAAGCGCCGGCCGCAGCCGCGGTCGCTGACGGCGCCGCCGAATCGGGGGATGCTGGGACCGTCGTCGCGTCGGGTCCGGTGACTGACTCCCCGTCCTTTCCCGCCTCGGAAGCAAGCTGTATCGCCATCACCGTCAGGAGGCCCAGGATGATTCCGGCGGCGCCGAAAATCGGCAGGGGCGCGATCCGCGACTTCTTCGGCCGTCTCGTTCTTAGCGCCGCTGATGGGATATCGCCTTCACGATACAAAGTCGGATGGAGCGATTCGGGTTCGGCTGGCGCCTCTTGCCCATGCAACTTTGCTCTCCGGGCGTCGTATTCCGCACGTTTCTGCGGATCAGTCAGAATCTCGACCGCGTCGTTCAGGTCGCGCATACGCTCCGTCGCAACGGCGTCTGAACTCAGATCGGGATGGTACTTGCGCGCGAGACGCCGGTAAGCAGCCACAATTGCCCTGCGGTCGGCCCTTGCTGAGACGTGCAGTATTTCGTAGTAGTCCGGCTCCGTTGGCATGCTGGTGCGAACCTATCGTGGGCTGCGAGACGTGTTAGGCGACAAGTTATGCGCGCGGTTCTGATTATGTATAGCCTATTGGTGCCCTGCTGACAACCCGTTTGCACGGCCCCAATTTGTCATTCCGGGCGACGATTAGGCTGCCCGCTGTGGATGGAATCTGGGGCGAGGCAGGCGCCAGCGCGGTCGGTCTCCACCAGGGACTCTATCTCAACGGTATGCCTCTGCTGACAACCCGTCGGCAAGCCGCGTGTCTTAGAATAGATCTCGAGTGCGCCTGACTGAAGGAGAGTCCAAATGCGCAAAGTCATCGCCGCCATCGGGGGCGTCATCGTCGCGGCCCTCACACTGCGCTGGTTGGTCCGCCCGCGGGAAGATATCGATTGGCGAAGGGCTCGCCCGCCCGGAAGCATCGTTGAAATCGATGGCGTCGGGGTTCACTACATCGAGCGAGGCGGCGGGCCCGATGCGGTCGTCCTCATCCACGGCTTCGGCGGTCACACATACACCTTTCGCTATCTCATTCCGGAGCTCGCAAGCGACCATCGAGTCGTCGCCCTTGACCTGAAGGGGTTCGGCTACTCCGAACGCCCGAAGAAGAGCGACTACTCGCTCTCAGCGCAGGCGAGCCTGGTCGTGCGCTTAATGGATGAGCTCGGAATCGACCGCGCATCTCTTGTCGGTCAATCGCTTGGCGGAGAGGTAGCGATGCGGATGGCCGCCGGGTGGCCGGAACGAGTGGAGCGGATCGTCCTCGCGGCCAGCGTCTCCGGCGACCGCATACCCACGCTCCCGGTGACACCGCTGATCAAGCCGCTGCTGTGGCTCTTCGGGCGCCTTTTCGGCCGCCGCCTCTTCCGGCGCATGTTCTACGACCCGCGGAAGGCCACGAACGATGTGATCGAGGCGTATCGCCGCCCGTTGCGCATCAAGGGCACCGGGAACGCCGTCTACCAGCTCCTCCGCGACGGCCAGCGTGAGAAGGCCGTCGATAGCACTCGCATCACCGCCCCTGTCCTCATCCTCTGGGCCTCCGCCGAACGCACCCTCCCTCGATGGACGCTCACCCGCCTGCGCAAGCGCTTTCCCCGTGCGGAAGTAGTCACTGTCGAACGCGCCGGTCACCTCCTTCTCGACGAGCAGCCCGAAGCCTGCAATGCCGCCATCTACCGCTTCCTCACCCGCGCCCCCGCCGCCCGCGAGCCCGTTGACGTTGGTCAGCCCGCGTCGTAGACTTACCGCACAAATGTTCGCTCAAGGATATAAACTGACGACTGATGACTGACAACTTCCACCCAGCGGTCCACACCTGGTTCGAGCGCAAGTTCCGCGAGCCTACCGATGCCCAGGCCCTCGGCTGGCCTGAGATCATCTCCGGCCGCGACACCCTCATCTCCGCACCGACGGGCTCCGGTAAGACGCTCGCCGCCTTCCTCGTGAGCATCGACCGCCTTATCCGCCAAGCAGAGGCGGAGCCGCTTTCGGACGAAGTCCACGTCCTCTACGTCTCGCCGCTAAAAGCCCTAAGCAACGACATCAAGCGCAACCTCGAGGACCCATTGGCCGAGATCGAGCAGGTCGCGCTTGAGCTCGGATTCTCGTCGCACGGCATCCGTACGGCCCTTCGCACCGGCGACACGACACAGCACGAGCGCCAGGAGATCGTCCGCAAGCCTCCGCACGTCCTCATTACGACGCCCGAATCGCTCTACCTCATGCTCACCGCGGAGCGCAGCCGCGAGATCCTGCGCACGGTAAAGACCGTCATCGTCGACGAGGTACACGCTCTCCTCCGCGATAAGCGCGGAAGCCACCTCGCGCTCACTCTCGCCCGCCTCGATCACATATGCGAACAACGCCCGGCCCGAATCGGCCTCTCCGCGACCGTCAAGCCAATCGAGGACGCCGCTCGCTTCCTGGTAGGCGCCGATCACGTAAAGGCGGACGGCGCACCCGACTGCGTAATCGTCAACACCGGCCACCAACGCAACCTCGAGATCGACATCGAAATCCCGCCTACGGACCTCGAGGCTGTTGCCTCCGGCGAGCAGTGGCGCGACATGTACGATCGGCTGGCGGAGCTCATCAAGGAGCACCGCACGACGCTCGTCTTCGTCAACACCCGCCGCCTCTGCGAGCGAGCTGCCTTCCACCTCGCGGAGCGCCTCGGCGATGAGCACGTCGGCGCTCATCATGGTAGCCTCTCCAAAGAGCGCCGCCTAAACTTCGAGCAGCGCCTCAAGGCCGGCGAGATGAAGGCTCTTGTCGCCACCGCCTCCCTTGAGCTCGGGATCGACATCGGTGCGATCGACCTCGTCTGCCAGATCGAGTCGCCGCGTAGCATGACCACCTTCCTCCAGCGCGTCGGCCGCTCCGGCCACGCGCTCGGCCTCACCCCGAAGGGACGCCTCTTCCCGACGACCCGCGACGAGCTTGTCGAGTGCGCCGCCCTCGTCCGCGCCGTCAAGGCCGGGCGCCTCGACCGGCTCTTCCCGCCCGTCGCGCCGCTCGACATCCTCGCCCAGCAGATCGTCGCCGAAGCGGCCTGCGAGCCCTGGCGCGAAGACGACCTCTTCGACCTCTTCCGCGAGGCAGCGCCCTACGCCGAACTCGACCGTCACGACTTCGACGAGATCATTGAGATGCTTAGCGAGGGTATACCCGTCGGCACCGGCAAGGCCGCTGCCTACCTGCACCGCGACCGCATCAACGGCGTGATCCACGGCCGCCGAGGCGCGCGCATGACCGCCATCCAGTGCGGCGGCGCGATCCCCGAAGTCGCCGACTATCGCGTGCTGGCCGAACCCGAAGGCACCTTCGTCGGCACCCTCGACGAAGACTTCTCGATCGAGAGCATGGCCGGCGACATCATCCTCCTCGGCACCACCTCGTGGCGTATCCGTCGCATTGAAGCCGGCGTCGTGCGCGTCGAAGACGCCCACGGCCAGCCGCCCAGCGTCCCCTTCTGGCTCGGCGAGGCCCCCTCCCGCACCATGGAGCTCTCTGAAGAGGTCTCCCGCCTCCGCCAGGACGTGGCCGATCGCCTCGGCGCTTTGGATGTAGCGGCGACCTTTGGGGTGGAAGGGGGGGAGGAGGGGAGGTCGCCACCGGGGGTGGGGGGAGGCGTTTCCAACGGGCACTCCGACAACGCCACTACGCCCCTTCCCGCTCGTCCTGTCCGCTCTGTGGACTCCGATGCTCCGCTCGGAGAGGTACTCGTAGGACGAGCGGAGCCACAACCTTCCGACGTCATCCGCTGGGCTGCTCACGAATGTAACCTCCCCGCCGAAGGTGCCGATCAGATCGTTCGCTACATCCGCGCCGAACGCGACGGCATCGGCCTCGTCCCCACGCAGGAGGACGTCGTCTTCGAGCGCTTCTTCGACGAGGCCGGCGGCATGCAGCTCGTCGTCCACGCTCCCTTCGGCGGTCGGATCAACCGCGCCTGGGGCCTCGCCCTCCGCAAGCGCTTCTGCGTCGGCTTCGACTTCGAGCTCCAGGCAGCCGCCAGCGATGATGCGATACTGCTCTCGATCGGCCCGAACAACAGCTTCCCGCTCACCGATATGTTCGACCTCGTGAAGACACAGTGGGCCGAGGAATCGGTCGAGCAATCGCTCCTCATCTCGCCGATGTTCGGCGCGCGCTGGCGCTGGAACGCCACCCGCGCCCTCGCCATCCTCCGCCAGCGCCAGGGCAAGAAGGTCCCGCCGCAGATCCAGCGCATGCGCGCCGACGACCTGATGGCGGCGGTCTTCCCGAAGCTCGTCGGCTGCCAGGAGAACCAGACCGGCCCCATCGAGATCCCCGACCACCCGATCGTCCGCCAGACCGTCTACGACTGCATGCACGAAGCGATGGACATCGACGGCCTCCAAGACGTCCTCCGCCGCATCGAAGACGGCGAGATCCGCCTCCACGCCAAAGACACAACCGAGCCCTCGCCCTTCGCCCACGAGATGCTAAATTCGAAGCCTTACACCTACCTCGACGACGCCCCGCTGGAGGAGCGGCGCGCCCGCGCCGTAACCCTCCGCCGCTCGCTTCCCGAGAACGCCCGTGACCTCGGCGCTCTCGACCCAGAGGCAATCGAGCGCGTCGTCGACGAAGCCCGCCCCGACCCGCGCGACCCCGAAGAGCTGCACGAAGCGCTGTTAACCCTGATCGCCGTCCGTACTCCAGATTCCCTCCGTCCTCCGTCCTCCTTCCCCCTTCCTTCCGACGCCGAATCCCACTTCGACGAGCTCGTCACCTCCGGCCGCGCCGCCATCGCCGACACCGAAGGCGGCCCGATGTGGTTTGCTGCGGAGAACCTCCCCGCGATCCAGGCGCTCTACCCCGGCGCTGCTGTCCGTCCCAAACTTCGACTACCTCCCGAACTCGCCTCGCGATCCATCAACGAGGACGACGCTCGCGTCGCACTCTTCCGCGGCCACATGGAGATCGCCGGGCCAGTCACGATAGCGGAACTCGCTCACCGCACCGCGATGTCCCCGGCGGCCGCCAACTCCGTCCTCGCCCAACTCGAAGGCGAAGGCTCCGTCATGCGCGGCCGCTTCCGCCCGACCGCTGGGAATGTAGCGGCAACCTTTGGGGCGGAGAGTGGGGATGCGGGGAGGTCGCCAGGGGGTGGGCCGGAGGGCGGGGAACAGGAATTCTGCGACCGCCGCCTCCTCGCCCGCATCCACCGCTACACCCTCGACCGCCTCCGCCAGGAGATCGAGCCCGTCAGCGCGCAGGACCTCATGCGCTTCCTCCTCCGCTGGCAACACCTCGCCCCCGGCACCCAGCTCGAAGGCAAGCGCCGCCTCCTCGAAGCCGTTGCCCAGCTTCAGGGCTTCGACATCCCCGCTGTCGGCTGGGAGCGCCACATCCTCCCCGGCCGCGTCGCCTCCTACCGCGGCTCCTGGCTCGACGAGCTCTGCATGTCCGGCGACGTCGCCTGGGGCCGCCTCGCCTCCAAGCGCAACGGCGACAACGGCCGCACAGCCACCACCTCCTCCGCCACGCCCATCTCCCTCGTCCGCCGCGTCGACCTCCCCTGGCTCCTCGCCGGTATCCGCTCTGCTCCTTCCTCCTTCCTCCTTCCTCCTTCCTCCGGCGTAACCGGCGCCGGCCGCGTCTTTGTGCGTGCCATCGCGCGGGTTTTCGACG
>CAYZLC010000005.1:2358-22288 GCA_964479365.1 uncultured Dehalococcoidia bacterium | reverse complement strand
TCTGGTAGTGGCCGTGGATGGGGAAAAACTGGTCGTCGCGGAACACGATCGTCATAAGGCGGCCGAGCGCCGGGTCATCTGTGAGGGATTTGAGCACCGCCAGTATGGGCGAGTGCCGGAGGATGAGCCCGACGCCGGCCTTCCCCCGATTCCTGTTCACGGCGGCAACCATCTCCTCGACGTCCACCAGGGTCGTGGCGAGCGGCTTCTCGCAGAAGACGTGCTTACCTTGCTCAGCGGCGCGGAGGACGATCTCCTTGTGCGCGGCCGTGGGAACGCAGACGTAGACGACGTTTACGTCCGGTGAGTTTACAACGTCGTGCCAATTGGCCGTGACCAACCGCACACCCCCAGCCTCGCTGAATGATTGCGCGCGTTCAAGGTCAACGTCAGAGACGGCGACGTAATCTGCGTCGATAAGCCCTCGCCTGATGAGCGACCCGATGGCGATGGAATGGAAGCGACCGATGAACCCACAACCGATGAGGCCAATTCCGAGAGCAGACACTGGCTAAAATCAGGTTCGAGGACTCGTGCAGGTCACGAGTTCCGGCCGAGGCCCTGGATGATGTGGTCGAGCGCCGGGCTCACGAAGGTGCCCAGTGTGGCGCGCCTCTCCTCGGCGGACGCGCCCGGCGATACGTAACGACCGAGAAGGCTTTCTTCGAACGTCATCAAGATGGTGTAGATGATGTGGCGCGCCACCGTTTCCGCTGAGTTTCCCGGGAGCTCGCCCTTGTCTTGATACCGGCGCAGTACTGAGGTGAGGGCGCTCTCCCATAGGCCAAGCAGGCGGCCGTATTGTTCGAGCGCGGCCTCGTCGCCGCCGAGACCCTCCATGATGATCAGGCGCAGAAAATCACGGTTCTCATCCATGATGTTGATGGCGCCACGAGCCGTCCAGTGCAGCGTCTCCCGGAGGGGAGCATCCGCCTGGAGGCGTGCTAGATTCTGCAGGCTGCTGAGGAACCCGCGCTCCTCCACCAGGGCTTCGAGAAGCTCACGCTTCGATTCGAAGTGGTAGTAGATGGCGGCATCGGTAATCCCGGCCTGGCGCGCGATGTCCCGGACGGTCGTGCGGGCAAAGCCACGCTCCGAGAATAGCCGGAGCGAGGCGTCGAGGATTTGCTGGCGGGTGTGCGGTCCCCGGCGAGTGCGTTTGACGGCGCGCAGATGACGCAACGGTTCGGTCTTCAACTCTTACCCCAACACGACGGTAGCATTGGCCGGTTCGGCGGGTCAAATAAGCTGTTGGCTTGTAGCTGTCAGCGTTAGTAAATGATCTGCCGCTGCTTGAGGTCTGCGATTTGTTCACTCGCCATTCCAAGCAGCTCGCCGAAGACATATTCGTTGTCCTGGCCCATCACCGGGGCGGCACGCCAGACCTCGCACGGAGTTTCCGACATCCGCCAGGGGATGCCGGAGTGGCGTCGGACGCCAACCTCCGGGTGCTCCTTCTCGACGAAGAAGTTGCGGGCGTTGAGCTGGGGGTCCTCGTTCAGCTCGCGGTTGACGAGTGGCGGGAAGGAGGCGACACCGGCGGCCTGTAGACGCTCGGTGACGGCGAATGGATCGAGCGCCAGCGTCCACTCCTCGATCGTGACCTCGAGCGCGTCTTCATTTGCTTTGCGGTCGGCAAGCGTACGGAAGTGGGGGTCGTCTGCCAGCCCCGGGCGACCCATGGTGTTACACAGAGCGCGCCATTCGTCGTCGGAGCCACATGCGATGCTGACCCAACGGTCTTCGCCCTCGCAGCGGAACATGCCGTGGGGCGCCATGTCCTCCACGCGATTGCCGTTGCGGGGAGCCTGGACGCCGTTGAGCGAGTAACCGACGAACGCCTCGCCGAGGACGTTCATCGTCGACTCCCACTGTGACATGTCTATGTACTGGCCTTTGCCGGTGCGCTCACGATAGATCAGCGCTGAGATGACCGCGAAGGCCGCGTGGAGCCCTGCATTCGGGTCGCCATAGGACATGCCGACGTGCATCGGCTGCTCGCCGGTGTAGCCGGTGAGCTGCGACAGGCCGGACAGAGGCACTTGCGCGGGCCCGTAAGAGACGAACGACGAATCCGGGGCGTCGCGGCCGTATCCCGACATGCTGATCATGACGATGTCCGGCTTCACCTTGCGTAGTTCTTCATACCCCAGCCCGAGCCGGTCGATGACGGCAGAGGCGAAGTTCTCGACGGCGACGTCGCTCAGCGCCGCGATCTTCCTCGCGATCTCGGCACCCTCGGGCTTCGAGATGTCAAGCGTTATGCTGCGCTTGCTCTGGTTGTACTGGTTGAAATAGCCGGAACGGTTGATACCCATCTGTCCCCCAGCGAACGGCGGGAGCATGCGTAGAGTACAAACGCGGCGCATCGATTCCACGCGGATGACTTCCGCGCTCATGTGGGCGAGCTGCATGGTGCAGGTAGGGCCGGCCCAGACCCAAGTGAAGTCGGCGACGCGGACGCCATCGAGCGGACCGGGCATCAGACCACGCCTCCCTCACGAAGAGAGGCGAGTTCTCCAGGCGACACTCCAATGCGACTGAAGACGGCCTCGTTGTGCTGTCCGAGAGTTGGCGCGGGCGAGCGGATCTCCCACGGTGTGCCCCGCATCTTGTACGGGGCGCCGGGCTGCGTCAGCCTACCTGCCAGCGGGTGCGCAACCTCGACGAAGAAGCCGCGCGCCTTCAGGTGTGGCGAATCGACCAGGTCAGCGAGGGTCGAAGCGGGCGCGAACGGGACCCGCTTCGCTTGAACCGCGCGGTAGAGTTCATCCGTATTCCACTCGCGGACCCACTCCTCCATGAACGGGCGGAGCGCATCCCAGTTGGAGGCGCGGAGGAAGCGATTGGCGGCGACCTCCCACGTTGCCCATTCGGGCGTGCCCATGACCTCGACCAGGGCCTGCCACTGATGCTCCTCGACGCACAAGGCGAAGATCCAGCCGCCGTCCTTGCACTCGAACATATCGATGGGGTGGATCGGTCGCTGCCCGTAACGAGCGGTCGGCGTCTCCATGTATGACCAGATCGTGTAAGCGAATTCGATTATCGAGGTGATGCATTCGCGCGCGGAGACTTCGATGTGCTGGCCCTTGCCGCTGCGCAAACGGGCGAACAGCGCGCCCACGGTCGCGAGGGCCGCGTTGACGCCGGCCTGGTACGAGGTTTGCCGGCCATAGGCGCGCAGAGGCGGCATTTCCGGCCGGCCGGGCCAGCCGTTGAGCCAGGCCCAGCCACCGGCCGACAGCAGTGTAAGATCGTACGCGTTGTAGTCTCGCTGAGGCCCACTCTCACCGAACGGCGAGATCGATGTCATGACGAGGCGTTCGTTCAGCTCGCTTACGCGCGAATAAGCGAGGCCGATCGCTTGGGCCTCCTTCGGCGTGAAGTCGTGCACAAGGACGTCGGCCTGGGCGAGGAGACGGTCGAGCAGCTCGCGGCCTTTCAGGTCCGAGAGGTTAAGTGTGGCACCTTGCTTGTTGCAGTTGAGGTAGAGGTAAAGCCCGCTCTTGTCGGGGTGACGGTCGCCGTTCGGAAACGGCCCGAGTGAACGGGCGGGGTCCCCGTCGGGCGGCTCGATTTTGATAACGTCCGCCCCGAGGTCGGCCATGAGTTTGGCAGCATAGGCGGCGGCGCCCGTGCGATTGCATTCGACGACGGTGAGGCCTTCCAGGGCGCGGTCCGGCATGAGAATCGGGAGCTATCATAGGGGCAAAGGGGCAAACGGGCAAACGGGTCAAGCGGCAAATCTGCAACCTCCAAACTTACAAACCAACGAACCTACGAGTGTGGGACGTATTTCATGAGCGTTAACGTTGAGGCCTTACGGCAGACCTTCCTGGAGCAGTTCGGGCGACATCCAGAGCTAGTATCTCAGGCGCCCGGACGCGTGAACTTGATCGGCGAGCATACCGACTACAATGACGGGCTGGTGCTGCCGCTGGCAATCGACCGCAGCGTGGCGGTGGCCGCGGCTGGGGGTGGAGATATGGTTCAGGCTTACTCCGCTGATTTCGAGGCGCGCGATGAGTGGCGGATCGACGCGCCTCGCCGGACGGGACGGGCCGAGTGGCGAGACTATGTACGAAGCGTGGCCTGGGCACTCCTGGACGCCGGGCACAGACTCTGTGGCGGCGATTTCGTGATTGCGGGCGATGTTCCGCAGGGAGCGGGCTTATCGTCCTCGGCTGCCCTAGAGGTCGCGGTCGCCGGGGCCTTGCTCGCCCTCTCTGGAATTCAGATCGAGCCGCGAGCACTGGCGCTCCTATGTCAGAAGGCTGAGAACCAATTTGTCGGCGTTCAGTGTGGCATCATGGACCAGCTCGCGGCGGCCTGCTGCCGTGAGGGCCATGCCCTTCTCATCGATTGCCGGAGCCTGGAGGTGGAGCACGTGCCGTTGCCACCGGGCGTCGTTATCATCGTCGTGAACTCAGGTGTCACCAGACGGCTGGAGGAGACGGCTTACAATCGGCGACGGGGGGAGTGCGCCGAGGCGGCGCGTATGCTCGGGGTGGCTTCGCTGCGCGAGGCCGGCGAGGCGACGCTAGAGGCGTCCCGCGACCGTCTACCGGAGACGCTCTTCCGCCGCGCCCGCCACGTCGCGGCCGAGAACGCACGCGTCGTGGCTGCCGCTGAGAGCTTGCGAGCGAGCAATATCGAAGCGATCGGCCACTTGATGTTCGAATCGCACGCCAGCCTGCGGGACGATTTCGAAGTCTCGACAGCGGGACTGGACCTGCTGGTTGATCTCGCGACGCGGACCGAGGGTGTCCTGGGGGCACGGCTTACGGGAGCAGGCTTCGGGGGATGCACCGTGAATCTCGTCACAAAAGGAGCTGAGGAGCGATTTCGGGCCGAAGTTGCCGAGGGGTACCGTCGAGAGACGGGGCTGGCGGCCGGGATGCATGTCTGCCATGCGGTGCGAGGGCTGGAGGTCAGAAGTGTCTGATGTGACGATCGAGGAGGAGGCTTCCGGTCCGGTCCTGACGAACGGGAGTCTCACTGTCGCTGTTCACCTGAACAAGGGCACGTTCTCTATCATCGATGCGGGCAGCGGGCGCGCGGTCTTCACTTACGCCGCGACCGCGGTCTCGCTCTCCTCCGGTCCCACCTTCACCAGCCGTGGCGTCGGGTTCGCGAGCGAAGGGAGCGCGCCCGTCGAAGACAGACTGCGCCGTGGCGTGTCCGTCACGCTACAACGGGAAAGCGAGGAGCAGGAGCCCGCACTGCGTCTGACGATCGCACTCTACAAAGACCACCCGTTCGCTGTTATCCATGCGGAGCTGGCGAACTCCGGCCCAGCGGCGGTGAAGGTTGCGGCGTTCCATGTACTTGATGGTGGCGTGGTCGATCTCGGATCGTCGCCGGGATCCTGGCGATTCTACAAGCACGGTTGGCAGAGCTGGTCGCCGACGCTGGTGCTGGATTGCTCCGGCGAGGACATTACGACGGCCGCGCCGGTTATCGATCCGAGCACGCAACCGGAGGCGCGGGACGGGCTGTTTGTATCAGACCTGATGACCGCGATCGTCTCTACTGAGTCCAAGCGTGGCCTGGTCGCCGGATTCATTACGACAGCCAACCAGCTCTCGCAACTCCGGGCTCGACCGCGAGCAGCACACGGTGACGGCTTCGTCTTATGCAGATGGCATCACAGTCCCGGCCGGCGGCCGGCTATCGTCCGAGAGACTGCTGCTTGAGCCAACAACCTCGCCTCTAGAATCAATGGAGCGCTACGGCGATGTGCTCGCCCGGATGCTGGAAGCAACTCCGGCTGAGGAGATCGCCACCGGCTGGTGCTCGTGGTACTACTACTGGCACGGCGTGACGGAGGAGCACGTCATCGGCAATCTGGAGGAACTGGCGCGCCGTCGCGCGGAGTTACCGCTGGAGTACGTCCAGATCGACGACGGATACCAGGCGGAGATCGGCGATTGGCTCACGGTCAATGGTAAGTTCCCGCACGGCATGAAGTGGCTCGCCGATCGCATCCACGAACGTGGCTTTAAGGCCGGGCTCTGGCTCGCGCCGTTTCTCATGGGCGCCAGGTCCCAGTTGTACCGAGAGCATCCTGACTGGGCTGTGCTGTATAAGCCCGGCGAGTCATACATCGCGATACAGAACTGGGGACAGGACTGCTATGCGCTCGACCTCACGCGACCTGAGGTCATCAAGTGGCTCGGGGAGGTCTTCCGCACCATCTGCGACGATTGGGGGTTCGACTACGTGAAGATCGACTTCATCTATGCCGCCGCAGTTGATGGCATCCGATACGACCCGAACGTGACGCGCGCCCAGGCGTACCGCGGAGGACTCCAAGCGATTCGAGAGGCCGTCGGCAATCGCTTCATCCTCGCCTGCGGTAACCCAATCGGGCCCAGCATCGGCCTTGTCGATGGCGCGCGCGTCGGCCCTGACGTCGCGCCCCACTGGCGTCCCGCCGGTAACGCGGGCGCCGTGGAGCGCAATCGGATGAGCGAGCCGTCCGCACTGAACAGTATCCGCAACTCGATCACGCGCTGGTGGATGCACGGCCGTCTCTGGCAGAGCGATCCCGATTGCCTTCTGGCGCGCGATACGGAGACAGCGCTGACGCCAGACGAAGTGCGGACCCTTGCCACCGTCGTCGCAATGAGCGGCGGAATGGTGCTCGATAGCGACGACCTCACTCTGCTGTCGGACGAACGGCGAAAGTGCCTAGCGATGCTGCTCCCACCCTTTGGCAAGGCCGCTCAGCCTCTCGACTTATTTGACACGGATATCCCGCGCATTCTGCGGCTGGACTGCGGGATGCACATTATGATCGCGGTGTTCAACTGGAGCGATGAGCCGGCGAGCGTACAGGCGCCGTTGTATGCCCAGGCAAGCCACGTCTTCGACGTCTGGAACAACGCCGATCTGGGTGCCGGCCGCGACGCCATCGATCTCGATCTGCAGTCTCACGGCTGCGCGCTACTGGCCGTGAGACTGCCAGTAACCGAAGTCGGTGCCGGTGAAAGGCCACGACGTTATCCGGCTTTGCTCGTCCCGCAGCCTTGGACCTAGTCCCAGAGAAATACGCGCGCGGGAGCGCCGTCCGCGCCGACCACCTTGAGCGGCGCGCAGACGATGGTGTACGCACCGGGCGGCACTCTCCTGAGATCCAGCCCCTCAAGGATGACGACGCCAGCGCTGAGCAAAGTCTTGTGCACCTCGTGCTCAGGGGAGCGAAAACGCTCGATCGATAGGTAGTCGATCCCGACCAGAAGGAGGCCGCGCTCGACAAGCCAATGGGCGGCATCACCGGTCAGGCCGACGAAGTCCGTTTGGAACTCATTGTCGTCCCAGAATCGGCTATTGGGCGTTTTGAGGAGCAGTCGATTGGTGCCGATAGGCAGCGACGCAGCCGCGAGGTCTGCCGCGGTGACGTGCCGCGCTTCGGCGTGCTCGATAACCTGAACAGGCCCGACCAGAGACTCCAGGGACATCGCTTCGACTGTAGATTCGCCATCGAGGAAGTGGTGCGGGGCATCGACGTGCGTGCCGGTGTGCGAGCCGAGGGACAAGACGCTCACGTTGGCTGAGTCGCCTTGAGCGATCAACTTCTGGAAATCCAGCGACGGACCGGGCTCGCCCTCGTACGTTGGCATGCCCGGCCGCAGCGGCACGGACACATCATAAAGTGCCACGAAAGCCTCCTTCTTGCCGGTCTTATTATCGCTGGCAGCGGCGGGCCCGTGCTATCTTGAAGGCTGAGGAATGCATCGTGGCTGAGCCGAGAGTTCTCTCCGAGGGTGAGGTCCAGGGGGCGTTGGCTGCGCTGGAGAACTGGGAGTTGCGTGATGGCCGATTACGAAAGCAGTTCACGTTCCGGACGTTCCTGCGGGCTCTGGCTTTCGTGAATAGCGTGGCTTACCTGGCAGAGTCCGCCGGTCACCATCCGGATATCACGATCAATTACAACAAGGTGACGCTGCGACTGATCACACACAGTGAGGGTGCCCTTACAGACCGGGATGTCGCGCTCGCCGGCAACATCGAATCGAAGCTGAGCACGAAGTTGATCATCTCGGCTGAGGACACAGCGCCACCTCGGACACAATCTTGAGGTGACGCCAGCGGGAGGAAAAACGCTCCCGGGCGCTCCGTGGTCGTCTCTGGTCCTCCAGGTCTCGCTCCAGGGGCTTCGGGTCGCCCTTCCGCTCCGGTGAGTCCCTTTGTTCCTGATCCGCTTCTGGATTGCCCGGGAAGCAACGTTATTCTTGCGCGAACGTCGTGGGCTGTCAATAGGGCATAGACTGCGCCGACGACTGCATGAGGTGACCAGGCCACACTAAGTCTTGATTACGCCGGAATGCTCCTATACTCGATGGTGTCGTACGGGAGACGTAACTTGTCCACAAATCAACACGGAGTTATCCCCAGATGATCCGTGTGCTTGCGGCGGACGGGACCGCTTAGGGCAAGAGCTCGTGCTTCAGGATCGCGACGAAGGGCAGGTTGCGGAAGCGCTGGTGAAAGTCGAGACCGTAGCCGACAACGAATTCGTCGGGAATCTCGAAGGCGACGTAGTCGAGAGGCACGTTCACAATCCGCCGGGCTCTCTTGTCGAGCAGAGTGCAGATGCGTATCGAGGCGGGGCGTTTGGTCTGGAGGTAATCTATCACGTGGTTCAGTGTCATCCCGGTGTCGACGATGTCCTCCACGAGGATTACGTCCCGTCCTTTGATGTTCTCGTCGAGGTCCTTTAGGATGCGCACCGCTCCGGCGCCGTTTCCCTCGTAGGACGAGATGGCCATAAGGTCGACAGCGGATGGCACCGAGATGTGCCGCATCAGGTCAGAGATGAAGCAGAGCACGCCGCGCAAGACGCCGACAAGTACCGGCTCTTTGCCGGCGTAGTCACGGCTTATTTGCGCCCCGAGCTGCCCCACCCGCTGCTGGATCTTCGTGGCGGTGATCAGCACGCGGTCGATATCCGGCACCTGGCCGGGCGAGAGCGGGCCGTAGCCGTACTTCGCCAACAGGCGAAGGTAGTCCCGCTTCTTGAGCATGATGATGTTGACCTCAGGGTAGATCTCTTTGAGGAGCCGCATCTTGCGGTTCTTTTCCGCGGTGAGGCTGGACTTGAGGGTAGTGAGCTCCACGTATAGATTGAGATCCGGCAGGTAGAAATCCGGGGTGAAGGCTTCAGTAACGTGCCCGCGCTCCCAGCGCAGCGGGAAAGTACGGGGTTCGTATTGCCAATCGATGCCGTAGAAGTCCAGAATGCGGGCGAACTCGTACTCGGCGTTGTGCGCGAACGGAGGGGGAACCTCCTCTGTCGGCGCGCCCGTCACAGGAATGCGCGCCCGGGCCTTGGCGATGGCCGGCCGGGCCTTCGCTTGTGGAGTGATCTGCTTGGTATCCGCGGTTGTGGACGACACCGAACGCCGGGTGCGAGTACCACCACGCTGCGTCTGCCGCGACGCCGTCTTGGAATCCGTGCCAGCTTCCTGCCCGCCGCTGGCTTGCTCCGCTCCGCGACGATGGCGCTTGCCACCTCGACTGCCGCGTCTGCGCTTCGGCTTCTGAGACGTATCGTCGATCAGTTGTTCCGCAGTCTCAGGCGGAAGCTCGTTCGAGGACGGTCTGGCTTCGGGCTTGTGGCGAGCGCGGCGGGAGCGCGTGCTGCGTTGGCCGGAGGCACCGCTCTGGTCGCCGTTCGAATCCGCGCCGAAGGAAGGGCCGAACGTCACCGGGACAGAGGGGGGCTCAGAGTCTGGAGATACCGGGGGCGGTGCGATCCCGCGTCGCGTCCTCCTCGCCGGTTGTGCCGTGGCTCGTGCCATCTGTGATAATTGTACGTTAGCGTTGACTTAATTGCTATGACCTTTATATAGAAGTTATCCACGGATGTTGACCGACAAACCATTTCTTGGCTCCTGCTGGAAGGCTGCAACGGACGTTGCCCACCGCTGAAGTCAACGGGATCAGTCTCTACTACGAAGAGCACGGGAAGGGCTTCCCGGTCGTGCTCGCGCACGGGGCGGGAGGTAACCACGTGAGCTGGTGGCAACAGGTGCCCGTGTTCGCGCGGAAATATCGGTGCATCACGTTCGATCACCGCGGCTGGGGCCTCTCGCTGGACGGCGACGATCGCGGCCCCGCCGCCTTTGTCAAGGATCTCGAGGCTCTGATCGACCATCTGGGGCTCGAGGTGATATTTCTCGTCGGGCAGTCTATGGGAGGCCTGACCTGCCTCGGCGTGACGATGGCGAATCCCGCCCGCGTGCGCGGTCTTGTGATGGCGAACACCTTCGCCGGTATGCGGCGGGAGGTCTGGCTGGCGTCGGACGAAGAGCTACGTGCGTCCGTACAGTCAGTCTGGCAGCGTCGCCGCGAAGACGGCGTGAAGCGGGCGCTGGGCCGGGAGTTCGCGAAGACCCAGAGAGACCGCGCCTTCCTGTACAAGCAGATCCGAATGCTGAACGAGGATGGGCCCAACCGCCTCCAGACGGAAGCCCAGATGCAGCGTCTGCGCGCGCTGGAGCGCACGCCTGACACGGCGGCCACCATCGAAAAGCTGGCGGCGCTGTCTACACCCGTTCTGTTCATCGGGGGTGAGCAGGACGAGGTGATGCCCGTCTCACTAATGGCAATCGCGAAGGGGTTGATCCCAGGGGCGCAGATGACCGTAGTTCCGGGCGCCGGCCATTCGGTTTACTTCGAGGAGCCGGGGGTGTTCAACCGTCTCGTGCTGGAGTTCTTCGACGCTTGCCCCGGATGAGGTCCGCTAACTTATGGTCTGCCCGTAGCGTTTCAGAGATAATGGCCGCCGAAGGTCCTGATGAGCGCCGCTGAGCACAAAGACCCGGAAGAGAGGCTATCGAAGCTAACGGCTACCTTCCGCGACCTGGAGGCCTACGTGCAGCAGGACAAGATCAGAACGATCCACTACGGCATCGGCGCCATCGGCGCGGAAGTCGTTCGCAGCGTACTCAATAGTCCTGAGATCGAAATTGTAGGGGCGATCGACGCCAGCGCCACTAAGTCCGGGAGGGACCTGGGGGAGGCGGCAGGAATTGGTCACGCGTTGGGGATTCCCGTGTCTTATGAGCCGGAACCCCTCCTGAGAGACGTGTATGCGGACGTGGTAGTGCACTGCACGGGATCGTCGCTTACAGAGGTGTATCCGCAAATCATGACGATGCTCGCGTCCGAGAAGAGCGTGGTATCAAGCTGCGAGGAGTTGGCGTTCCCCTGGATACGCTACCCCGAGGTCTCGACGAAATTGGACCGCAGGGCGCGCGAGACAGGAGTTCGCGTTCTGGGCACTGGGGTAAATCCTGGCTTCGTAATGGAC
The DNA here is from genome assembly GCA_964479365.1 of uncultured Dehalococcoidia bacterium. GTDB lineage: Bacteria > Chloroflexota > Dehalococcoidia > SM23-28-2 > RBG-16-64-32 > CF-163. The sequence continues at coordinate 10,965 of CAYZLC010000005.1, read as the reverse complement.
TTCCTCCCGCTCACGCTGGCGACCGCCAGTCAGCAGCTGAAGGCGATTCGGGTCGAGCGAGTGGTGGATATCGCGACCCGGCGAATTCAACTCCAGCGAAAGGCGGGAGTGGGGCTCAGCGTCTCGGGTTTCCAGCAAGCAGCCAGTGCTGGCGCTGTGGGACACGTAGGCCTGCGCGAATCAGTCCATATGATCGCTGACACGCTGGGATGGCGGCTGGAGGACGTTTCTGAGACACTCGAACCCGTAATGGCACGCGAGCGGAGAAAGACGGAGTTTTTCTCCGTCGAACGGGGATATGGTATCGGGCTTCGCCAGTCGGCCCGAGGGCTTATGTCTGGCCAGGAAGTCGTCCGCCTCGATCTCGAGATGACGCTCGGCGCCCGAGACCCACACGACGCGATCGAGATCGTCGGCAAGCCGCCCATTAGGGTAGTAATTCCCGGCGGTATTCAGGGAGATGTAGCGACAGCCTCGATCATAGCGAACTGTGTACCGGCCGTCGCTCGCAGCCGGATGACCGGCCTGCTGTCGATGCGCGACCTCGGCGGGTTGCCTTACTTCCGGCAGCGGTCGCTTCCACGCGACGAGATTTAGAGTTACTCTCTTCGGTCACGCCAACATGTTCTCTGTAAGCGCTCATTTCTTTGGTCAGCCCCAATTGCGCTCGCGGCAATGTATCGCGGCGGTCGGGTAGACCGTCTGTAGTACTGACATGGACTGCCGCCATCAAGGTGCGTTTGCCGTTCGCTGGGACTATCTCAACGAGGATGAGGGCAACGGCACGGGCTGGGTTATCTGCCGGGAATGTTCGAGCCTCCTCGAGCGCTTCAGCGTGGCCGGCGGCCGGTTTCGCGGGCAGGGACGCTATCTCACCACCTTCCAGAACCAGATTACGCGTGAGGACACGTTCGCGGCGCTACGCGAGCTAGAGGTGGACTGAGCGCTTTCCAGTAGTGTCCCCCTGAAGCCTCTGTTATCCTCTAAAGCCAGCCGTGGCCATCAAAGAGACGATCCTCGACACGTATCGTCGTGCGCATCCGGGCTCCGAAGAGCTCTATGTGGAGTCGCGACGCGCCTTCCCTTCAGGAGTGACGCACGACATCCGCTACGTGTCCCCTTTTCCCATCTTCATCGAGCGAGCCGCGGGCAGCCGCAAGCGGGACGTGGACGGCAACGAGTACGTCGACTACGTGATGGGACACGGAGCGCTCTTCCTGGGCCACGTTCAGCCGCAGGTTACGCAGGCGGTGATCGAACAGGCGGCCAGGGGAACTCATTACGGAGCCAACCACCGGCTGGAGCTCGAGTGGGGGCAACGGGTGAAGGAACTGGTGCCGAGCGCCAAAGAAGTTCGGTTCACCAGCTCCGGAACGGAAGCGACGTTGATGGCGGTGCGGCTGGCCCGCGCGTACACGGGGCGCGATAAGCTACTCAAGTTCGATCACCACTTCCACGGTTGGCACGACTACGTCGTTGGTGCACGCGCGGCCGAGTCCGAATTGCCGCGATCGGCCGGCGTACCGGCGGCAACCCTTAGCAACACGATAAGCATCCTGCAGAACGACATCTCACTCGTAGAGGAGCGGCTTGCCGAGGGCGACGTCGCAGCGGTGATCCTGGAGCCGACGGGCGCGTCGTGGGGTACGCTGCCGCTTCAGGAGGGGTTTCTCAACGAACTGCGAGAAGTGACGAGCCAGCACAACACCGTGCTCATCTTTGACGAAGTCGTCACGGGCTTCAGAGTGTCGCCCGGCGGCGTGCAGGCCAGCAACGGCGTTACTCCTGACCTGACGACGTTGGCCAAGATACTTGCCGGCGGGCTTCCAGGCGGCGCGGTGGCAGGCAAAGCGGACGTCCTCTCGATGCTAGAGTTCCGGAACGATGCGGGATGGAATGCGGGTCTGCGCGTGGCCCACCCGGGCACGTTTAACGCGAATCCGCTCTCGGCCGCTGCCGGCTCGACGATGCTTTCGCTGGTTGCGACCGGCCAGTATCACGGGCACGCGGACGGGCTGAACAAGCGGCTGATTCCCGCCTTGAACGAAGTCCTGAAACGAGCGAAGGTGTGCGGACGCGCATATGGCTTGGCCTCGTACTTCCACATCCTGCTGGGCAAAGACTCCCCGCCAGCGCAAGACGGCATAGAATGGCCGGCCGGCGCAGGCGAGCCAGCGCGCACGCCTGGGTCGCTGGTCGCGGCCTTAAAACGCGGGATGCTCAACCACGGAGTCGATCTCATGGGCGGCAGCGGGGGATTCACCTCCGGCGTACATACAGACGCGGACATCGATCTCACGATTGAGGCGTTCGAAGCTGCGGTCCGCGATATGCAAACGGAAGGGCTCATCTAGGAGGATGTCGCTGGGCGGGGCAACCTCGCCCGTAATTTTCGGAGCGCCGTATAATCGGCGATAACCGATGAATCCGACCGAACGCAGGCTCATAGGCCACATCGCCGCCGCGCACGCGCTAACTCACATCATCGAGCTGACATATGCTGTCCTGCTCACGCGCATTCAGGAAGACTTTGGTGCGCGTGATGTAGTCATGGGCGGCATCGCCACGATCGCTGGCTGGACATTCGGCACCAGCGCGATACCAGCCGGATTCCTGACGGACCGGCTGGGGTCGCGGCGCGTCCTAATCTACGCGTTTTGTGGCTCAACGGTGATGGCCGTTCTCGTTGGTCGCCCGCCGAACATATAGCTGTGAACGGCGGCGCTGGGAGGACTCGGTCTCTCGATCGGACTCTACCACCCGGCCGGCCTGTCGGCGATGGCACAGGGTGTCCGGCAGCGGGGTATGGCTCTTGGCCTGCACGGCGTTGCCGGCAACCTCGGACAGGCGTGCGCGCCGGCGATCGCTGTTGGACTCGCCATTGCGGTCGACTGGCGGCTCGGTTTCTTCGCCGTGGCCGGGCTATCAGCTGTGCTGGCCATCTTCCTCTCCCGAGCGCACCTTCCGGTCCATGGTGAAAGCGAAGTGCTCTCAGCAGAGGACGTCGCGGAGCCGCCAGCGGAGCACGAGCCGCGCGCACGCAGTCTGCTAGCCCCGCTCCTAGTCACCTACGCAGCCTTTGTCCTCGGCGGCATCGTCTACCGCGGGGCCATCACATACCTACCAAAGCTTATGGAGGAGATGGTGAGCGAGGAGTTCGGCGCAGCGTTCGTGACCGTCGCGCTTTTGATGGGCGCAGTCGGCCAGCTGGTCGGCGGCTCGATCTCACAGCGCGTGAGGTTGGAGCGAATGGCGCCTATCATAGCTCTGATGGCGATCCCACCTCTTATCCTGACCGCTACGCTGAGCGGCCCCATGCTCGTCGTCGTGGCTTCCGCGTTCGTCTTCTTCTACTTCGCCAACCAGCCGGTGTTCACCGGGCTGATCGCGGACTACACTCCGCCCGGGGCCATAGGTCGGAGTTACGGCGTCTCCTTCTTCGCCGGCTTCGGGCTCGGATCGCTGGGCGGCGTCATCGCGGGTGCGCTAGTGGAGACGTGGGACACGGAGGCGGCATTCTTGGGCCTGACGGTCTTCATGGTGCTTGTAGCCGGTCTGAGTTTGATCCTATGGAGCATGGCTGAACGCAGGCACCGCGATGTCGCTCTGGCGACGGTCGCTGAAGGAGCACCGTGACGGCCCCGCTTGCGGGTAAAGTCGCCATCGTCACCGGCGCCGGGCGGATGCGCGGCATCGGGCGGGCGATCGCGTTGCGGTTAGCGCACGACGGCGCGGACGCCCTTGTCACGGCGGCCCCGCGGCCTCCGAAGGCGATGCCCACGCACGAACAGGAAGCCGGATGGCGCGGCGTGGCCTCCGTCGCGGAGGAGATCGTGGCGACCGGCCGCCACGCGCTGGCGCTGGACGTTGACGTCACACAACCCGACCAGGTACGGGAGATGGTCGAGCGGGCGGTCAAAGAGTTCGGACGCGTGGATATTCTCGTGAACAACGCCGGACTGGCGCTCGTCTCCGGCAAGAAGAACCTCTGGGAGATGGAAGACGAGGAGTGGCGATGCGAGATCGACGTGAACCTGAACGGCATGTACCCACTGCTGCAAGGCTGTCGCGAAACAGTTGGTGGAGCAGGGCAAGGGCGGCCGTATCATCAATATCTCCTCGCTCGCCGGGCGCGAGGGCCAGGCGCAGTACGGCGGCTACACACCCGCCAAGTTCGCCGTCGTCGGACTGACGCAGATGCTGGCGAAGGAGCTGGCGCCTCACAAGGTCACCGTGAACGCCGTCTGCCCGGGCTCGACCGACACCGATATGATGGACGGTACCTTCCGCCGGACCGAGGAGCGCATGGGCCTGCCCGCGGGCGCCATCAAGCAAGTTGTGCACACGTTCATCCCGCTCGGCCGCCAGGCGGAACCGGCGGAGATAGCGTCTGTGGTCGCGTATCTCTCGTCGCCGGTGGCGGACTACATGACGGGCCAGGCGATCAACGTGGATGGCGGAATACTGATGAGGTAATTGAGAGCGGAGGGCGAATTGTCATGGACGAACCCATTCGAGGTTTCTCGATCAGAATCATGGGGCGGCGATGGTGACGCTACGTGCAGACGGCACACCGCACGTTGTGAGGGTGGGCGTCGCGCTCGTCGACGGCAAAATCTGGAGTTCAGGCACGCAGTCGAGGGTCCGGACGAGCCACCTGCGCCGCGATCCCAGATCAACCCTGTTTGTGTTTGAAAACGAGTGGCGGTGGCTCGGGTTGGAGTGCACCGTCACGATCCTGGATGGCCCGGACGCGCCGGAGCTCAACCTGCGCCTGTTCCAGGTCATGCAGCGACAGATGGCTCCAGCGTCTGGTTCCGACAAACTGGTATGGATGGGACAAGAGAAGAGCCCGAAGGAGTTCCTGAGGACCATGGTGGAGGAGCGCCGCTTGATTTACGAGTTTGGATATCGTTCGCGCGTACGGCATGTATGGGGGGATACCGGCCCGCTCTTAGTACGCACGTTTAGCGAGGAGCACCAGGATGTACGAACAGATCACTTACGAAAAGAGCGACGGCGTCGCCACGATTACGCTGAATCGCCCGGAGCGCATGAACGCCTTTACGCCCCTTATGCTCGACGAGTGGCTGGCTGCGCTTACAAACGCCCACACCGACGATGAGGTGCGCGTTGTCATCCTCACCGGGACGGGGCGCGGCTTCTGCACCGGCGCCGACATCAGCCGGGGCGGCGAGGGTCTCTCCCTTGTTGACCGCAGCCGCTCGCACGTCGAAAACCGCAACTTCCTGCGCGACAGCGTGCAGCGCATCCCTCGCCTCGTCTCGATCATGGAGAAGCCGTACATCGCCGCGGTCAACGGGGCGGCCGTGGGCGCGGGGATGGACATGGCGTCCATGTGCGACCTGCGCTTCGCGGCCGATACCGCCCGCTTCGGCATGACCTACGTCCGCATGGGGCTGATCCCGGGCGACGGGGGCTGCTACTTCCTCCCCCGCATCGTCGGCATGGCGCGCGCGCTCGATCTCATCTGGTCGGGCCGCCTATTCGACGCTCAGGAAGCGCTGGCGATGGGCTACGTCAGCGCCGTCGTGCCTGCTGACCAGCTGTTGGAATATACGCGCGAGTACGCGACGCGGCTGGTGAAGGGCCCGGCGGTGGCTATCCAGCAAGCGAAGCGTCTCGCCTACCGCTCACAGGAGTTGAGCCTGGACGCGGCGCTGGACCTCGCGCAGCAGGCGATGTTCATCGCCCAGAGCACAGAGGACTCGCGGGAGGGTCCGCGCGCGTTCGTCGAAAAACGGGAGCCGGAGTTCAAGGGGCGGTAGTGGGGACTCAGACCCCTTTATCGTTTGCTCTCCACGATTATCGCCCGGATGTCGCTGGAGCCAATATTCTCGACTTGGTGCGTCCATTCCTCGTGCCACATTACGTGCCCATCGGGGAGGTCAACCTCCGCAGCGTTCCCATCGGGAAGGTGGATCCTCGCCTTGCCGCCTTTCACAAAGTAGACTGTCTCCGCCGGATGCGAGTGCACCTCGTCCTTCTCTCCTGACCCCAAATTCATTTCTAGAACGCGTACATCGTCGTTCTCGAGCAGCGACCTGTAGTTCTTAGACGAAACCGCCACCGGGTCTATGTAAGTCATGAACTCCCTCCTACGTGCTGTTGCTTTCTCCTCGCCAGATTTTGAGGCATCGGGATTCTAGCACAAGCACGATTGGGGCGCCAACGCCCGACCCAACAGGCCTTCGTTACGGGACTGCGACTCGCGCCGCCAGCTGCTCGCTGGCCGCCTTCATTGCGTCCAGCACCGCCTGGCGCTCTGTGCCCGCCAGCGGGACCGGCTGAGCGTAGTTCTGGATCAGCGTGGGGATGTACTCCACCCCGACAAGCGTCTCGTCGTAAAATGTGTACTTCCCGACGACGCCGACGCGGGTCTCGTAGCTCCACATCTGGTCGAAGATGAAGTTGCCGTGCGCGTAGGCGATGAGCTTGCCGCGGTAGAGCTCGACGCCCTGCACCCAGTGCGGGTGGTTGCCGATCACCAGGTCGGCGCCGGCGTCCACCGCCATGCGCCCAATCTCGACCGGGTCATCCTCGGCGATGCCTGCGCCGATCATCGGCACGGACACGTACTCCGCGCCCCAGTGGTAGGCGACGGATAGCACGTCGACCTGCGGCCTCAGCGCACGGATCTGCGCCGCCATCGCCTCGCGGTCGATGCGCTCGCCGACGGCGTTGAACGCGAGGAACCCGAACTTGAGGCCGCGGACGTCGAGGATAGCCGGCGTCACACGGTCCGCCCAGCGCAGCCCGGCGGCGTCCAGGTGCCCGATGGTCTCCTGGATGCCGCTGTACCCCCAGTTGCCTATGTGGTTGTTCTCGATCGTCACGACATCCACGCCGCCGGCCTGGAACGCCCCGATGATGCCCGGCCGTCCGCAGAACGTGAAGCCCTCGTCGTGGTAGGGACAGCTTTCGATGATCGGCGCCTCGAGGTTGATCACAGTCAGGTCCGCCGCTGATGTCAGCTCCGCGGTAGCCGCCACCGGGTAGAGGAAGTCGTCGCCGCGGTTGCGTATCGTGACGTCAGTGAAGCGGGCGGGGATCACGTCGCCGGTGGCGATGATCGTGCGCAGGCGGGAAGGGTCGAGACCTGCGGGGAGCGGTCGCGGCGGGAAGATGTCCGCGAGAGTGAGCGGCGAGGGTGTCGGAACGGGCGTCGCGCTCGCCCGCTCGGTGGGCCGGGTCGTTGCCGCCTCGTCGGCGGGCCCCGGCGCGGTCGCTTCCCTGGCGCAGGCAACGAGCAGCAGCGCCACCCCCGGCATCATCCACCGTCCGATGTGCCTCACTACCCCTGTAGTATACTGGCGGTCACGAAAGATTAACCTGGGGATGCTATGAGCTTTCCGCGCTACGCCGACGTGGATGTCGCGCTTCTTCTCGAGTTGGTCCGCATCGGTCGCCCAGCGAAGCCGCACGAAACCTACGATCGCGTAACCAAACACTTCCCGCAACTCGCGGATCAAGACCGAACGGCCTTGCGGAAGGATGGGCGCACACGAGTCTGGACCAACATGATCCATTGGGCTCGCGACCACCTTAGGGTCCAGAACGTATTGAATGACTCGGGTTCTGGGAATTGGTCCACGAACGCTTCTGCCAGGGGGTTACTGAGAAGCTGGCTCTCATCTCGAGGTGCGAATCAGGCCGACTCATTCATCGATTCCGACCGGACGTTGGCGGAACTCCTCGGTGCAGCATGGGCACGTCCGCTTCGAGCACGCAGAGCGCCCTCCGCTGCCCCTTCGCAGAAGCCGAATGTACTGGAACCCACACAGCGCGTAGAAGCCGAAGAACGCACTACGGTTGACCTCGGAGCCTTACAAGGTAAGGAACTCGAGAATGTATCAGAGTCATTACTCGCGAGGCTGCGCGCGATGGACGAGTACGAATTCGAGAACTTTGTCGCGCGGGTCCTCGACGCCCTGGGCTTCCGTGACACGGTTGTAGTCGGCCGTCCCGGCGATGGCGGAGTCGACGTGAAATGCTCGTTACGTAACGCTCTCGTGGAAGCCTCGGTCGCTGTCCAGGTGAAGCGCCAACAGAGCAACGTGGGCCCGAAGGAAATCAGCTACCTACGCGATCGCTGGGCTCGAAAGGTCGATAAGCTGCTCTTCGTGACGACGTCTGACTATACCCCCGGGGCGCGGGAGGTGGCGGAAGACGACGGGCTGAAGCCGGTCATTCTCGTCAACGGGCACCAGCTAGCTGCCCTGATGATCGACGAAAGAATTGGCGTATCCAGCCAAGTCGTCGAGCGACTGATCATCGACGACGAATTCTTCGCTGGCTAGAGGCGTCGCCAGATGGAGTTCCGTTTCACCCCCGACGAGGAAGCGTTCCGGCAGGAGATCCGCGCCTTCCTGAAGGCGGAGCTTCCGGAGAGCTTTGCGCAGCAGGGCGCCAGCGGACAGCTGGGCGAAGGCGGCGACGACCGTTGGGAGTTCCTCCGGTCGTTCCAGAAGAAGCTGGCGGCGAAGGGCTGGCTCACGCTCGGCTGGCCGCAGGAGTACGGCGGGCTGGGCGCCAGCCACATGATGCAGGTCATCTACAACGAGGAGATGACCTACGCGCGCGCCC
>CAYZLC010000005.1:0-2348 GCA_964479365.1 uncultured Dehalococcoidia bacterium | reverse complement strand
AGCTCGGCGTAGGGCCCGACCGCGTCGGCCCTACGATCCTCCTCTACGGGACGGACGAGCAGAAGCGCGAGTTCGTGCCCGGCATCGCCAACGCGGAGGACGTCTGGTGCCAGGGGTTCAGTGAGCCAGGCGCGGGGTCGGATCTGGCCTCGCTGCAGACGCGGGCCGACGCAGACGGTGACTACTTCGTAGTCAACGGCCAGAAGATCTGGACGTCGCTGGCTCACAAGGCGGACTACTGCATCCTGCTCGCCCGCACGGACCAGGACGCGCCCAAGCACAAGGGGATCTCCTACTTCCTTATGGATATGAAGACCCCCGGCGTCGAGGTGCGGCCGCTGTACGACCTGACGAACCGCCACACCTTCAACCAGGTCTTCATGGAGAACGTACGGATTCCGCGCACGAGTCTCGTCGGCGAACTGAACCGGGGCTGGTATGTCGCCGCGGCAACGCTGGACTTCGAGCGCTCCGGGATCAACCGCGTGGTGATGGGGTATCGCATGCTTGAGGAGCTGGTGCAGTACGCCTTCGCCACGAGGGTCAACGGCCTCCGACTCGGCGATGAGCGAACGGTGCGCAGCAAGCTGGCAGAGCTGGCGATCGAGTTCACAGCGGGACGAATGCTGGCCTACCGCGTGGCCTCGATGCAGGCGCGAGGGCAGATACCGAACACCGAAGCCTCGATGTCGAAGATGTACGGCTCCGAGCTGCAGCAGCGGCTGGCCGGCGCCGGGATGCGGAGCATGGGCCTGGCGGGGCAGCTGGAAGGCGGCACGCGGTGGGCGCCGCTGGCGGGCAGGGTGGAGCAGTTCTACCTGTTCGCCTCGGCTCTGACCGTGGCGGCCGGGACCACGGAGATCCAGAAGGGCATCATCGCCGGCCGCGGCCTCGGCCTGCCCCGCGGATAGTACAAACAACGACGATGGCTCAGAACAACGTAGGGCAGGGCTTCACCCTGCCGGGTGTGACATTCGCTTCTTGGATAAAGCAAGCGACTGCGACATAATCGCTGAATGAACGGTATGCATCGAGCTCGTGGGTCAGGGATTCACCCTGACCCACGAGCGAGCGCAGAGGTCAGAGCTCGAGACATGGCCCGCTTTCACAGATTCCGCGAAGACAACAGCCCATTCTTCGTCACCTCATCCACGTTCGGCCGCGAGCCGATTTTTTAGACCCGGCCAACGCCGCCCTATTCAAGACAGTCCTCTATTATGCTCGAGAGCGCTACAGCTTCAAGCTGCTAAGCTTTGTGATCATGCCTGATCACTTCCACGACCTCATCGTCCCGGCTACGAGAAACGACATCTCTGAGGTTCTGCGCTACATCAAAGGCAGGCACGCCAGAGTCCACAACCTGGCACGCAAGGCCCGAGGAGCCGTCTGGCAGGACAGCTTCCACGACCATGGAATTCGAGACGAACAGTCTCTGTGGCAAACGATTCGGTACATCGAGGACAACCCTGTGGCAGCTGGCCTTGCGGCAAGGGCGTGCGATTATGCGTATTCGTCAGCGAACGAGTCCTGCCCAACGGACCTTGGCGCCTATCTGGGTCAGGGTGAATCCCTGACCCACGATGCGCAGCGTTAGTGCAGCACGACTTGCCGGCCGGAGATCCGGACGCAACTGGCGTCCCGGATCCCTCTCACCGACGCTCCATAGGCATCCTTGGCTTCGCCTTCACGATCCTTGTCGCGCTCATCGGCGGACTGCTCGGCATCGCCGGGGCGGTGATTCAAGAGTTCCGCGCCGGCGGATTCTTGCTGTTGCCGATCCTGGGGTACAGGGCCGCCCACCGGTCCCCGAGGGCGCGCCGATCATCGAGGAGGGGCTGAAGCCGGTCGGCGTCTACCTGCTGCAGGTCCGCTGGCCACACCTGCTGCGGGGCCGCCTTCACGTCGCCCTTCTTGCAGGTCTGGCCGGCCTGACGTTCGGGATCGTCGAGGCGTTGGTGTACGTCAACGTTTACGTCGATGACCCGCCGGGCTGGTTCGTGACCTACCGCTTCACCCTGCCGCTGGTCCTGCACACGACGGGAAGTTTCCTGGTTGGACTCGGGATAACGGCGAGACTTATGGCCTGGGCGCAGGGCGACGGACCGCTGCCAAAGTCCAGCCGCAACTTTTTCCTGGCGGCGGTCGCGCTCCACGCGGTCTACAACACGGCAGCGATCGCCCTGAGCATCGCGGGCGTGTTCGACGGCGTCGACTAAGCGCGCAGCCGCCGGCCCTACGGGCGACGCAAGCGCCGGAACTCTTCGCCGATGATGCGCCAGACGATGTCGGGACGCGCGCAACGGATGGACATGGTCTCGGTGGCCCGCTAAGCCCACGACGCGACGTGG
>CAYZLC010000004.1:21830-22306 GCA_964479365.1 uncultured Dehalococcoidia bacterium | reverse complement strand
TGCCGTAAATCAGCGTCAGGCCGATCGCCCCCAGCGCCAGCACGCTGCCGACGATGAGCCCGATAACGAACAGCTGCCGCTCGTCCAGGGCCGCCCAGATGAATAGAGCCCCGATGAGCGCCCACAGGCCCCAGGCGCCGATGACGCCTGCGGCCAGCCTTTGGTAGTCCTGAAGCTGGCGTCGAATCCGGTCGTAAGTGGCCCCTAGAGTCGCCACCTCAGGCTCCCAGGTACAGCCTGCCCACGTCTGGGTTCTCCAGCAGTCCACGCGCCTCTCCGTCGAGCCGATTCATCCCTGTTGCGAGGACGTAGCCGCGATTGCAGAGGCTAAGGGCCTGCCGCGCGTTCTGCTCCACCAAAAGTACGGCGGTCCCTGACTCGTTGATCGTCGCAATTCGTTCAAAGATCATCCCCGCCATCTTCGGTGAGAGGCTGGCGGAGGGCTCGTCAAGCAGCAAGACGTCAGGGTCCAGCAT
>CAYZLC010000004.1:20265-21820 GCA_964479365.1 uncultured Dehalococcoidia bacterium | reverse complement strand
GGGATCGACCATGAGCGCGCGCGCCAGCGCGAGCATCTGGCGCTGGCCGCCGGAGAGGCGCCGGGCCAGCTCGGTGCGGCGGCCGGCGAGATCGGGAAATAGCGCGAACACCTGGTCCAGCTTCTCGCGAACGCCGTCCCGCCTGACGAACGCGCCCATCTGCAAGTTCTCAAGAATCGTGAGGCTTGGAAAGACGTTGTCTACTTGGGGCACGTAGGAAAGTCCTCTGACGACTACCTGGTCAGGCCGCTTGTTCGTTACATCCTCACCCTTCAGGAACACTTCGCCGGAGCGCACCGGCAGTAGCCCGAATAGCGCTTTGAGGAGCGTGGACTTTCCCGCCCCATTGGGTCCGATGACTGCCACCATCTCCTCGCGCTCGACCCGCAGCGACACGCCGTGCAGAATGTCCACTTCCCCATAGCCCGTCACGACCGCCTGGGCCTCCAAGACTACGCCCTCGCCTACCGCGTCAACTGACACCCGATTCCCCGCTTCCCACCTCTTCAGCCGCTACGTATTGTCCGCCAAGGTAAGCCTCTAGCACCCGTTCGTCAGCCTTCACCTGGTTGGGCGTGCCCTCCGCCAGCTTCGTGCCTTCGCTCATAACGATGACGGTATCGCAGAGCTGTGTGATGAGGTCCATGTCGTGCTCGATCACGAAGAAGGTAATCCCCAGCTCTCTGCGAAGCTGCTCGATGTTCTCCACCAGCTTGCGCATCAGCACGCGGTTCACGCCCGCGCCCGGCTCATCGAGCAAGACCATCTTCGGGTCGGACATCAGTGTCCTGGCCAGCTCCAGGAGCTTCTTCTGACCGCCGGAGAGGTTCGATGCGTACTCATCGCGCAGGTGGATCAGGTCGACGAACGCAAGCACCTGCGTGGCTTTAATGAAGATGATTTCCTCCTCCCGTGAGACCCGCCACGGCAGAAACCACGGGTTCCATATCTGTTCGCCGGCCTGCTTTGCCGGCGCAAGCATGAGATTCTCGAGGACCGTCATAGTCCCAAGCTCATGTGGGATCTGGAAAGTGCGAACGATGCCTTTGTGACAGATTCGATGCGGGGGCAGTCCGTCAATCCGCTCGCCGCGGAAGATGATGCGGCCGGAGGTGGGCTTCAGGAAGCCCGTGACCAGGTTGAAGAGCGTGGTCTTACCGGCGCCGTTGGGGCCAATGAGGCCCGTAATGCTGCCCTCGTTCACGCTCAATGTACACGAATTGACGGCCCGTAGCCCGCCGAACGTCCTCGAAACGTCCTCGACTCTCAGTATTGGATCTGATGCGTCAGCAGTCACCGCCTGCGCTTTGTCCTCCAGCGTAAGCATCGCACAGGCTTCGAAAACTCGTCAAATCTGTCTTGTGGACGGGGAAGGATAGCGAGATATAATGTTTGCGGTCCCGTGAAGTACCGTACTCTCTCGAACACAAACATCGAGGTTTCGGCCGTCGGCTTCGGCCTCTGGACCATCAGCACCGGCTGGTGGGGGATCGACGACGACCAGCACGGGATCCGCCTCCTCCGCCAGGCGTACGAGGGCGGCGTCACCTTCTTC
>CAYZLC010000004.1:0-20255 GCA_964479365.1 uncultured Dehalococcoidia bacterium | reverse complement strand
ACGGACAGGGGAAGGGTGAAACTATCCTCGCTGAGGCCCTCGGCGATGTCCGCGACCGGATCGTCATCGCCACCAAGTTCGGCTATGACTTCTACAACCACGCGAACGACCGCGAAGGCCACAAGGAGCTGCCGCAGGACTTTTCACCTAAGCATGTACGCTTCGCCGTCGAGCAGAGCCTCAAGCGCCTGCGCACTGACTATATTGATGTCTATCAGGTCCACAACCCGCGGATGTGGGCCGTCCGCAGGGATGATCTGTTTTCGACCCTTGAGGAACTGAAGGCTGAAGGCAAGATCCGCTGCTACGGCGCGGCTCTGGGTCCCGCCATCGGTTGGGAGCCCGAGGGCCTCGCCGTCATCCGTGACCGTGACATCAGCACGTTGCAGATCATCCACAACGCTCTTGAGCAGGACCCGGGTCGAAGCCTTATTGCCGCTTCTGATGAGCGTGACGTCGCTGTCTTTGTCCGGGTGCCACACTCGTCCGGGCTGCTCGAAGGCAAGTACACTGCCGAGACCACGTTTCCCGCGAACGACCACCGTAGCCACCGCCCTCGCGAATGGCTGACTGAAGGACTCCAGAAGCTCGAGAAGCTCTCCTTCCTCACCGATGGCACCGGTCGTAGCATCGGCCAGGCCGCTATCCAGTTCGTTCTCTCCTCGCCTGCCGTCGCCTCCGTCCTCCCCAACATCTACGATGCCGAGCAATTATCGGAGTTCGTCACCGCAGTAGAAACACCCCCGCTTACCGAGGACGAGCTCGGCCGCATCGCCGAATTGTACGAACGCAACTTCGGTCTAGCAGCGCCGGAGGCCGTTCAGACGTAAGCGCGTCCCGATGCATCGGGGCGGCCTGCGGCGGTGGCTAATGGACGAAGGAAACCAAGACCAGAGACGCGGCCGACGCCAGGTCGTCAAGTTCTCCTTTTACCGGGTCGACTCTGCCTGGCGTGCTCTTGCGCCGGACGAACGCGAAGCTGGCAAGCGTGAGCTCTGCGCGGCCGTCGAAGCCTTCTCTGACCGCCTCCAGGTCCGATGCTACAGCGTCGTCGGCATGCGCGGCGATGCTGACCTGCTCCTCTGGCAGATCGGCGAAGGTCTGGATGACGTCCAGTGTCTGGCGTCGGCGATCAACGGCACGGCCATTGGCTCATATCTCACGATGCCGTATTCGTATCTTGCGATGACGCGTCCTTCGGTTTACGTCAGCCGTGGCGAAGGGCGAGAGAGGCTCGAGTTACAGCCGGCGGACTCGAAGTACTTCTTCGTCTATCCGTTCGTCAAGACGAGAGAGTGGTACCAGTTGCCGCTGGAAGATCGGCAGAAGATGATGGACGAGCACATTCGCGTTGGGCGTAAGTACCCGTCCGTCAAACTGAATACGACGTATTCGTTCGGGCTCGACGACCAAGAGTTCGTCGTCTCCTTCGAGACGGACGAGCCAGGCGATTTCCTCGATCTCGTGATGGAGCTGCGTGAAGCGAAAACGAGCCTCTACACACTGCGGGACACCCCGATCTTCACGTGCATCGCGATGAGCTTACGCGAGGCGTTGGACTCATTGGCTGCTGGTGGTGAGGCGGCGGCGCTCGGCCAGCCCGCCGACAGAGCCGGATGGAGGCGGGTCGCCGCGGCTGCTGACGTGCCCGCCGGGTCCGTCGCGGTCGTCTACCATGAGGGCGAGCAGGTCGCACTCTTCAACGCAGGTGGCTCGCTCTACGCCATTGCCAATCGCTGCTCCCACGCCAACGGGCCGCTCGCGGACGGTTCGGTAGAGGGCACAACCGTCACCTGCCCTTATCACGGCTCTTGCTTCGATCTTGAGACCGGCAAGCCGTCACGCGGCCCCGCCAACCGGCGTCTACAGGTATATGAGGTCCGAATTCGGGAAGGTGAGATTATGCTGGCGGCCGCAACCGGGGACGTCAGCGAGTAAGGGGAGCCGCTCCAAAATATCAACGCGCGCGGGCAATGCCGCTGGCGCCCGGGGTAACCGAATCGGCCTCAGCGCGATAATAGTCTTTGTGAGGACACTTCTTTCGCTCTCCCTGCTGGTTGCCATCTTCGCCGCGTGTGGCGGCGGCGACGCCAGCCAGCCGAGTTCCAGCCCGACACCCAAGTCTCAGGTGCGCGTGATACCGGCGAAGGTCAGTGTCGCGACCCCTTCGCCCGCGCCGACTCCAACCCCGGAGCCCGAAGAGACGCTCGTATACCAACATCACGTTGAGGGCCCGGCGCCGCCGGCGAGGGCAACAGCAACACGGCCTGCGCCCGCTAACCCGGCTCCGCCTCCTCAGCCAGCGGCTCCTTTCGTCGAAATCCTGCACCCGCCGCCCTACACCGTCTTCATCGACGCCGGCCACGGGGGGCTCGACTCCGGCGCCGCGAACCAGGGCTTGCAAGAGAAGAACGTCAACGTTGACGTCGCCACGCGGCTGGCTCCCCTGCTCAGCGGCGCGGGCTACAACGTGGTCCTGTCCCGCTGGGGTGACTATACGCTGTCCCCGTTCCCAGCCAATACGTACGAAAATCGGCGCGATGAGATACAGGCGCGCGTGGACGTCGCGAACCAGGTGCGGGCGGACATCCTCGTGTCTGTACACTTCAACGGCGGACCGAAGAGCGCCCGCGGTCTTGAAATCTATTACAACCCTGACCGTTCGTTTGGCCACTACAATTACACCCTGGCGGACCTGGCGCGTCAGGGTCTTGTGAATCACATCCGAGGCGCCGGATATCAGGTGCCCGACCGAGGGGTCAAGAACGACGCCGGGGTCTGCTGTAACCCGGCGAATCCCCACTCCTGGATCCTCGGCACGAACGACGGCTTCCGTCCGAGCATGATGCCAGGCATCATCGGCGAGGCGATGTTTCTTTCGAACGATGGTGAGGCACAGCAGCTGTGGAGGCCGGAGATGCGGCAAGCGATAGCGGAGGGATACAAGGCCGGCATCGACGCCTATTTCGCCTGGATACTGCCCCAGGTGCCCGCCCCGACGCCAGCGCCGACCCCGGCGCCTACTCCGGAACCGACCCCTCCTCCGACGCCAGCGCCCACGCCCTCACCTGGGCCGACGCCTACTCCTCCGTCTCCCACTGCAACGCCGACGGTGTCACCAACATCAATGCCCGTGCCAACGGCCAGCCCACGCCGGAGACCGCGCGGCGTAATTCGGAGGCTTAGCGCGGAATAGCTACCCTGATGCCGACGGTGCCGCTTCGAGCAACCCTGCCGCCCTTGAGAAGGTCCTTCACGAACTCCCGAAGCAACCCCGGCGTCCACTCTCACTGTGAACTAGACGTGAACTAAGCGTCTGGCGCCCCCGGTAGGACTCGAACCCACAACCTCCTGATCCGAAGTCAGGCGCTCTGTCCAATTGAGCTACGGGGGCCTCGGTTCGAGTATACCGCGCTTGCCGCAGATGCAGCTTCCCGTAGCTGGCGTGTGTCTCTATGCTTCTAACAGACGCGCTATCGGCCCGCCCGCGTTCTTACCGGCGGGAGATTCACTATGACCGACGAACCGGAAGACGTAGACCCGGCAGATCGCATCGAAGAGCTTCTTGGCGGCAACGACGCCGAAGCAGCCGCCGAGATTCTCATAGCCATGCACCCGGCGGACCAGGCCGATCTCTATGACCGCCTTGATGACGCTGAACGTGAGACGATGCTCGCCCTCCTGTCTAACGAAGCCCGGGCGGAGCTTCTGGAGCACCTCGACGAGGACACGCTTGAGGAGATCATCGAACGCATGCCGCGCGTCGAGTTATCGCGCGTGCTCGACCTTACGAACAACGACATCGCCGCTGATGTGCTGCGCTTGCTCCCACCGGCCGAGGCAGCACGCACCCTGGCTCAGATGACCACGGCCGCTGAAGTCACGCCGCTGCTCATCCACCCGGACGAGAGCGCCGGCGGACTGATGACCCGCGGCTATGTGGCCTTGCACAAAGACATGACCGCGGGAGAAGCGATAACTTTCTTACGGGCCCGGAAGCCGCTCGCGGAAGAGGCCTACTACCTCTATGTCCTCGATACTGGAAACCGCCTTCGGGGCGTCGTCAACCTGCGGGAACTCATCGTTTCGGACCCGGAAACGAGGATTGAAGACGTCATGACGCGGGATGTCATCTCGGTCCGTCCAGACACCGACCAGGAGGAGGCGGCAAACCTACTCCAACACTACCGTCTGCGCGCCATCCCCGTCGTCGATGAGTCGGGCGCTCTTAGCGGCATCATCACCTCGGACGACATCATCGACGTCATCGCCGAGGAGGCTACTGAAGACATCTACCAGATCGTCGGTCTACCCGCGGACGAAAGCGTCTACGCCCCACTGTCGGACTCCGTGCGGCGGCGGTTGCCCTGGCTCTTCATCAACCTCTTGACGGCTTTCGCCGGCGTGGCAGTGGTTGCCGCTTTTCAAGGGACCATCGAGAAAGCCGCCGCGCTTGCTATCTTCATGCCGATCGTCGCGGGGCAGGGAGGCAACGCCGGCATCCAGACGATCACGATCATCGTGCGTGGCATCGCCGTGGGCGAAATAGAGCTTCGTGATGCGCAGCGTGTGCTCTGGCGCGAGATCGGCATCGGTGTCATCAAGGGTCTGGCCATCGGAGCGGTGGTCGGTCTACTGGCGTGGATCACGCAGGGCGGCTGGGCCTGGGGTCTCGTCGTAAGCTTCGCTATTATCGGCAACATGGCTGTCGCCGGCGCGTTCGGAGCCCTCATCCCCCTCACCCTCCGCTACGCGCGGCTAGATCCCGCCCTCGCCTCCGGCATCTTTCTCACTATGATCACCGATGCCATGGGATTTCTATTCCTCCTCGGCCTTGCCACCATCCTCATTGATCAGTTGACGTAGGCTGATCGTAGTCGTCGTGCAGGGCGTAGGATTTGCGCGCGCATTCGAAGAACTGTAATAGGGAGTGAAGTGGAGAGCGGCGGGTCATCGCGGGTTTAGGCGGATGCTACCCCCTACGTGCGCGGAGTCGGCGTTCTTGGGGTGGACGATGGGATTTGAACCCACGATCTCCAGGGCCACAACCTGGCGTGTTAACCGCTACACTACGCCCACCACCTGACACAAACGCCCCCGCTTGGGGGCCACCAGAAGCTTAACATACGAGGATGAGACTTGCCCAGTTGTATCTGCCCCTCCACCGTCACATTTGCCCCCAAATCACTAACCCATGACCCTTCACGTAGACTCCTTCCTTCTTCCTCCTTCCTCATTCCGGTACACTCGATTTGATGACACAGTCTGCACTGGTCTGCGCCAGGTGCCAAGCACAGGCGCTCCCGGAAGCCACGTTCTGCTACAACTGCGGCAGCGTGCTTACGCACTCCAGTACCGAAGATATAGCCGGTGGCGTGCCCTGGACGCTAACGGATATCGGCAAGGCGATCGGCATCATCATTCTGGTGCTTATTGTGAGTTCGATTCCGGCGAGCATCGTTGCTCTCGTCATTGCAGGCGGTGGTGAGATTGAGCAAGACCCAGCGGCGCTCACAGTCACGCTCGGCGCGAGCGCCTTCCTCGAGCTCGCTCTGCTCTTCACCGCCGTCCATTTTAGCGTGCGTAAGTACGGCCTTCCGTGGGCCTCGCTCGGCCTGCGCCGGCCCACAAGAGGTGGCTTCTGGCTAACGCTCGGCCTGGCCGTCGGTCTCGTCATCGCCGGGTTGATAGTCAGTTTCGCCTACTTCGAGGCGCTCAGCGCCGTCGGAATCGACCCGGAAACTGACATAGAACAGGCCTTCCAGAGCGTTGGGCCTCTCGTCGTCCTCATCATCCTTTCTCTCCTGTTCGCGCCACTGATGGAAGAGATCTTTTTCCGTGGCTTCGTCTTCGGGGGGTTGCGCGATCGCTGGGGCGTAGTCCTGGCAGGCCTCGCCAGCGGGCTGCTCTTTGCCCTCGCACACATCGGCAACCCGGGCACGATCTACCTGATCCCGCCGGTCGCGGCCATCGGCGCGATATTTGCGTGGGGCTACGCATACTCCGGGTCCCTTCTGGCGAGTGTCCTCGCGCACTTCCTGTTCAACCTCGCCGCCGTGATTGACGGGATCACCCGGCACTCGTGAGCAGCCACAGCAGCCGTCCGACAGCCGCCGGCCGCATTGAGGTGACCTTTGCCCGCGTGAAGGCCGAACGCCGCACCGGCTTCATCGCCTTCCTCACCGTCGGCTACCCGGACGTCGAGTCGACCCTGCGCTTCGTGCCGTCGTTGATCGAAGGCGGCGCGGATATTATCGAACTCGGCGTTCCCTTCTCCGATCCACTGGCCGAGGGGCCTACCATCCAGCACTCGTCTTATCACGCGCTTCAGCAGGGCGTTACACCGAAGATCTGCCTTGAGGTAACGTCCAAATTGCGGACCGCTGGCGTCCAGGCTCCACTCATCCCCATGGGCTACTACAACCCCATCCTCGCCTACGGCGTCGAAGCGTTGACGCGCGACGCGGCCCTCGCCGGCGCCGATGGCCTGATCGTCGTTGACCTGCCACCTGAAGAGTCCGGGCCACTTCGCGCTGAATGCATTGCGAACGGCCTGCGTCTGATCTACCTGCTGGCGCCGACGAGCACCGACGAGCGCATCAAGCTTGCCGCGAACCTCGCATCGGGATTCATCTACTGCGTCTCGCTCACCGGCGTCACTGGAGCGCGAGACGAGTTATCGGCCGATCTGGAGGCGTTCGTCAACCGAGTCCGAACCTATACTGACTTGCCAATCGCCGTGGGATTTGGTATATCTCAGCGTAAGCACTTCCAGGCGGTGGGTCGCATCGCTGATGCGGCTGTCATCGGAAGCGCCATTATCGACGAGGTCGACCGTGTCGGCCCGTCCCAGCAGGCAGCGAGGTTGAAAGACTATGCGGAGGTGGTCACCGGCCGGCGGAGGGCAGCCAGGTAGGGCCGCTCGGGTCCTTCTTCGGAAGGATTCCGTCTGCCGC
The DNA here is from genome assembly GCA_964479365.1 of uncultured Dehalococcoidia bacterium. Taxonomy (GTDB): domain Bacteria; phylum Chloroflexota; class Dehalococcoidia; order SM23-28-2; family RBG-16-64-32; genus CF-163. Next base: position 13,299 of record CAYZLC010000004.1, on the reverse strand, counting down.
GTCTATCGTGGTGGCTCTCGGGCTGGCGTCTTTCGCTCAGGCTAGCCGGCTGGACGAGCCGGAGAGTTCCGCATGCTGACCAGAGGGGTCAGAGGGGCCACCACCGTAGAGGCAAACTCCCCCGAATCGATCCTCGAAGCCACTAAAGAGCTCCTCACTGCGATGCTGAAGGCTAACGAACTCGACGTTGATTACGTCGCCTCCGCCTTCTTCACCGCCACCCCTGACCTAAACGCTGAATTCCCCGCTATGGCGGCCAGAGAGATGGGCTGGAACCACGTGGCGCTTCTTTGTGGACACGAGATGAACAAACCCGGCGCTCTACCGATGACTCTCAGGATCCTGCTGCACGTCAACACGGAAAAGCCCGCGCGCGATATCAAGCACGTCTATCTCCGCGGCGCACGTGTCCTCCGGCCGGACATCGAGACCGAGATACGCTAGCCCGCCAGGCACGTCTTATCTCACGTAAGGAGAAACATCATGATCGTCGTAATGAAGACCGGCGCAACGGAGGAACAGGTCGTTGGGGTCCAAAAAACCATTCGAGAGCTCGGGTTTAAAGATCACCGAATCCACGGCGAGGAGCGCAATGTCGTCGCCGTCCTCGGTCACGTCTACCCGGAGCTAGTCGACGAGCTCGGCGTCCTCGAGGGCGTCGATACCGTCGTCCGCATCAGCAAGCCTTACAAACTCGCGAGCCGCGAGGTCAACCCGTACGACACCGTTGTACGCGTCGGCCCGGTGGAGATCGGCAACGGCAGCATCGTCGTAATGGGCGGTCCCTGCTCCGTTGACACGGAAGATAACGTGATGGAGGCCGCGCGCGCCGTCAAGGCCGCCGGCGGCCATATCTTGCGCGGCGGCGCCTTTAAGCCACGCACCAGTCCCTACGCCTTCCGCGGGCACGGCGAGAAGGGGCTGCATATTCTGGCTGCCGCTCGTGCGGAGACCGGCCTGCCGGTCATTACGGAAGTCATGGACGCGCGAGACGTCGAGCTCGTGGCCCGGCACGCGGACATCCTTCAGATCGGTGCACGCAACTCACAGAATTACACTCTGCTCGATGAGGTCGGCCGCGCCGGCAAGCCCGTACTCCTGAAGCGGGGAATTTCCGCGACCATCGAGGAGTGGTTGCTCGCAGCCGAATACATACTGTCTCACGGCAACCGCGACGTCATTCTGTGCGAACGCGGCATCCGCACCTTCGAAACCGCGACTCGCTTTACTTTCGACGTGAGCGCCATTCCGCTCGTCAAGAAGCTGTCCCATCTGCCGCTCATCGGCGATCCCAGCCACGCCACGGGCAAGTGGGACCTCGTCGAGCCAGTTGCGCTAGCCGCGATCGCCGCGGGCGCGGACGGCCTAGAGGTCGAGGTGCACCCGAATCCGGACCATGCGCTCTCAGATGGCGCGCAGTCTCTGACGCCGAAAAACTTCGCCAAGTTGATGGACCGGGCTCGCATTCTGGGTGACGCTATCGGACGTCCGGTCGCGCATCCCATCGAGGCGGAGCCACTGCCCGCGCGCAGGGCTTCGTAGGCATACGGCAGGGGCAGGTCTTAGACCTGCCCCTGCGCTCGCCGACGCTCCTTGACTAAAGGGCGCATCCGCCATCATCCTTGCCTCAATGCCGCCCGCCGATTCTGATATTGTCCTCCGTACCGTCCGCCTAACCAAACGGTACGGTCGGCGCATAGCGCTCGCTGATCTGGACCTCGAGGTCCAGCGCGGCCGTGTGCACGGTTTCCTCGGTCCGAACGGCGCGGGCAAGACGACGTGCATCTCCCTGATTCTGGGGCTCATCACCCCAGCCGATGGCCACGTCGAGATGTTCGGGCTCGATACGCGCGCGCATCTGTCCTCGGCTCTTCGCCGTACGGGTGCGATCCTGGAAGGCCCGGCCTTCTACCCGCACCTCTCCGCCTGCGAAAACCTCCGCATTCTCGGCGCCCTCTCCGGCGGCGTGGAGGCACGTCGGATTGACGAGACGCTTGCCCTCGTTGGGCTGCAGGCGCGCGCCCGCGATAAGGTCCGCGGCTACTCGCTCGGCATGACTCAGCGCCTTGCCCTCGCCGCGGCGCTCCTCCAGGACCCGGAGCTCCTTATCCTTGACGAGCCGACAAACGGCCTGGATCCCGCCGGGATGCGCGAGTTTCGAGGGCTGATACGAGAGCTCAGCGCCGGCGGAAAGACCGTCTTCGTCTCCTCACACCTGCTGAACGAGGTGGAGCAGATGTGCGACGACGTAGCGATTATCAAGGAAGGGCGGCTCATCACCCAGGGACCGGTCGCCACCCTCGTCCGCCGTGGCGATGCGCTGGAAGTGACCACCACCGACAACGAGCGAGCCCAGACGATGATCCGTGCGTTGAAGGGCGTCGGCAGCGTAACGCGAGAGCAGGATTGCCTCGTCGTCGAAGCTTCGCGCGAGCGCGCCGCCGAGATCAGCCGCGCGCTCGCCGAGCAGCAGATCTACCTCTGGGAACTGAAGCCTCGCGAGAGCTCGCTCGAAGACTTCTTCTTGGAGGTAACATCAGAGGGCAACGCCCGTGAATAGCGTGCTTGCGGCAGAGATCCTAAAAGTTCGTAAGCGATGGATGCCGTATGTACTCTTGCTGGTGATGCTTGCAGGCGCCGCCGTTCTGATCTGGCTCATCGGCTACGTTGGTTATCAGGAAGATCCACAGGGTGAATTCGCCGGCGAAGCCTTCCGCACGTTCGCTTTCCCGTGGTCCATCGCGGCGCTTCTGGACAGCGGCCAGTTCTGGGGCGCGGCCATCTTCGTCGCCATCCTTACTTCCTCTACGGTCTCAACCGAGTACAACTGGGGAACGGTGCGGCAGGCGCTGATACGCGGCCAGCCACGTTGGCAGTTCCTCGCGGCCAAATTGTTGGGAACGGCTATCGTCTGCATCATCTTTTTTCTGGTAGCCTTCGGCGTAGGCATCCTGTTCTCGATCATCGCAACATCGGCCGAGGGTGAGCCGATCACTCTGGACGTCCCTGGGGGTCCGTCCTTACCGGACATAGTGCTGATGGTGCTACGTTCGGCCGCCGGTATTATCCCCTACGGACTCCTTGCTTTCGCCCTTGCCGTCATTGGCCGCTCAACTGCGCTGGGCATAGCAGGTACCCTGGGTTACATGCTTGGAGAGGGGATCGTCGTTGCTATTCTGGACAGTATCGGCGGCATCGCGGCAGACTTCCGCGAAATCGCGATCGGCCACCATGTCGCGAGCCTGATCGCGGCCAACCGTATCGGTAGCGGCGATTACAACAGCATCGCCGCGCGCGAACTTCCGATGAGTGCGGACCTACCGGATGTATGGATCGCCGCGCTCGTCGTCTGCCTGTATTCTGCCGCCTTCGCCGCCGTCGCTTTCTTTGTCTTCCAACGGCGCGACCTCCGCTCTTCTGACCGCTAATTGCTGGACCGCCGACCCCTCCCTTGACCCATCACCCATCAGCCCTCACCCTTATCGCATGAAGACGCGCGACCTTGCCGACCGCCTTGACGCCTTCCTCCGTGTGGACGAATATCCGCCGGACGATTTCGCCGAGATCGAGGAGTTCTGCCGGGAGGCGAACATCCCTCTCGAGCGCTACGCGACGCCAGACTTCACGCGCCGCCACAACGGTCTCATGCTCCACAACGCGGACGATGCCGAGCGTGTCTTCACGCTCGTCTTCCCGGCGAACGAAGCGTTAGAGGAAGTCGAACGACGCGCCGAGGGCAGGCCAGCGTTCATCTTCACGCATCACCCGATGGACTTCGAGACCTCCGGCCGGGGCCTGATCCCGGTGGGTGAGGCCTGGCTCCAGCGCTTGCGAGACGTCGGCGTGTCGCTCTACGCCGCTCACGCGCCGCTCGATTGCCACGACACTGTTTCCACTTCTCGATCGCTCGCCCGTGCTGCCGGTATCCGCATCGAGGATGTCTGTGCGGGCTACTACGGTGGCCATGCCGGTGTCATCGGCGCGGTGAATGAGACGCCACTCGACTCCTTTGCAGAGGCCCTTCGCGGCGCGTTGGGCGTCCAACGCATCGAGCTCCACCGCAACACGGACACGGTGCGCCAAGTCGCCGTTGTAGCCGGTGGCGCCGCCTTCCCGCCCATGATGCAGGAAGCGATCGACCGCGGGTGTGATACGTACCTCACCGGCGACTTCAAAGTCCGCCACGGTGGGCCCTGGGCGGAAGAGCACCGCCCGCAGTTCGATGCCTTCGTCGAGAAGGCGCTCATCAACCTTATCGGCGGCTCCCACTTCGCCACCGAGGCGGAAGTCCTCCGCCACGAGATGCTCGGTTGGTTCAATAGCCTGGGGCTCCCGGCTGAGTTTGTTTCGCAAAGTGACGCATGGCGATGAAGCGGGCGAAAACGCCATCGCGGCCTACGAATGACGGGTTGGCCCCGGCTCTCCTCTGCTATCTCATCGATGCCGCCCTCGCCGAGGACCGCGCATCAGACGACATAACAACAAGCGCGCTCATCCCCCTGGACCAGCACTGCCGGGCAGCGATCATGGCGAAGTCCGAAGGTGTCCTTGCCGGCATGGCAGTTGCCGAAGCGACGTTCGCTGCCGTGGATGCGTCAGTCGTGTGGCGTGGCGAGAAGGCGGACGGCGACCGTATCTCGCCCGGTGACGTCCTTGCGATCGTAGACGGGCTGCTGAACGCGATTTTGCGGGCCGAGCGTGTCGCCCTCAACTTTCTGGCCCATCTCAGCGGTGTCGCCAGCGCGGCCGCGACCGTCGTTGCGATGCTGGAGGGCACGAGCTGTCGCCTTCGTGACACTCGGAAGACGACGCCCGGTCTGCGCGCGCTCGAGAAGTACGCCGTGCGCCTCGGTGGCGGTATGAACCACCGTCTGGACCTCGCCGACGGCATTCTGATTAAGGACAATCATCTCGCCGCGCTTCGGGCCCGTGGCTTCGATATCCCGGACGCGGTGCGACTCGCCCGCAAGGCGAACGCCGGTGCGCGGATCGAGATCGAGGTCAGCAGCGTAGCCGAGGCGCGCCTCGCGATGGCGGCGGGCGCCGACGAGTTGCTGCTTGACAACATGTCGCTGCGCGATATGCGGGACGTAGCGCGTATGGCTGCGAAACGCGAGCCGCGGCCGATCCTGGAGGCATCGGGTGGGATCACGCTTGCGAGCGCCCGCGCCGTCGCGGATACCGGCGTCGACTACATCTCGATGGGCGCCATCACGCACTCTGCACCGGCGCTGGACATGAGCTTGGAGGTGGAGACAGGTTGACACACAAGAAGTTCATCGCTCTAGTGGTGTCGTTCTAGATGGCGGGCTCGTTCTTCGAGTGAGGCACAGACACGACCCGCCGTAACAATGGCTTGGATGAGATAGTGCGGGAAGGCTAGATGGCTACATCTCCAGATACCGATTTGCGGCGATGTGTCGTGGAACTGGAGCGTCACGGACTGCTGTTACAGTCCGACCTCAGCCTTCCCAGCATCACGACAATTGTGGAAGGGGAACCGATCCGCGGCTCCTGGTGGGGCCATTCCCGCGGCGACGCGATCTACCGTGTGGCGAATGCTCTGGTCGATGACCGGGATGTTCTGCTGACCAAGCTAGTGGACGGTAAGGTCACGTATGTGCACCGGCGGCTGTGGGCGGCGGTGTTTGCGGTGGCCTGCTCTCGCGAGCGCTGGCAGCTCGACAGGCTGCCGCAGCTGGCTCAAAAAATGCTAGACACCGTTGACAAGCTCGGCGAGTTGCACACAACCGATGTTCCGTGGACCGGAGGCATGAAGCCCGGGGACGCCGCGCGCCAACTTGAGCGTCGCCTTCTCGTGCATAGCGACGAGGTCCACACGGCCTCCGGAGCCCATGCGAAGCGGCTTGAGCGTTGGGATAGGTGGGCGGCCCGCGTCTGGCCATCGGCGCGATCGGCGCCGCCGGACGAAGGAAAGAAGGCCCTAAACGATCTAGTCGCAAACCTCAACGCTATCTTCGGCGGATATGCCCGCCTCCCCTGGGCAGAGCGCCGCGTCGAAGCCGCGAAGAGCGTCCAAACGTGAAGCGGGTCGCCGAGGCGACCCACTGTGATCGGCTTCTTCGCTATCTATCCGCCGGCTAAGGCTGGGGGAACATCAGGGCGATCAGGGGCTGGATCAGCCAGCCGACTGTGTAGCCCACGATCATCGTGAAGAGCACCGTGAATGCCGCTTCGCCCGGCGGCATGGGATCCCCGAACTCTGAGGCCACGCTGACAACGCAGAGCAACCCGAATACGAACCCGATGTATCCGCAGATGCTGCCTGTCTTGTGTCGCTGCGAGCGTCTCATCGATCGGCCGTCCTGTTGATTCATTCTACACCCCTATCATATGAAATTCATATACTTTGGGAACGCGAAATTGTTGATAGAGTGTCTCGTTCCCCGCTTAAGGGATGTAGATATCTGCCTGACTGTTACTCTCGCCTTCTGGAAATCCACCCGGCCGGCGCTCTCTAGCTCTCGATTCACTGCGGCGCAGTCTTCAGTCCTAATTGCGCCGCGGCCGCTCCATCTCTTGATCGTCGATCACTATCGTCACGGGTCCGTCGTTCACGAGCTCGACTTGCATCCTCGCGCCGAAGCGCCCTGTTTGCACCCGCACGCCCGCCTCTTCCATCGCGAATGCGAACGCCTCCACGAGCGGCTCTGCGACCTCCGGCGCCGCCGCGGCGGCGAAGCTCGGGCGCCGGCCGCGACGCACATCGGCTAATAGGGTGAACTGGCTGACCACCAACGCCTCGCCGGCGACATCGAGCAACGATAGGTTGAAGCGGCCTGCCTCGTCCGGAAAGATCCGCATCTCGGTGCACTTCTGCCCGAGCCGTCTCGCCTCCGCGTCCGTATCGCCATTCGCCACGCCCAGTAGCGCCAATAGCCCGGGGCCGATGGACCCGACGACCTCGCCCTCTACCGTTACCGACGCCCTGCTCACTCGCTGTACCACCACGCGCATAGCTGAATATTAGACCGCAGCCTGCTGAACAGGAAAGAAACAGGCCGCCCCGAAAGGGCGGCCACGCATCGCGCCAGCGATCCCTAGTCCGTTGCTGCGGCCTCTACCTTGGACCGACCATCGGCACTATGGGATTGGTCTCCGCCGCCGTCGTGGGAGTGACCGTGCCCGTCGCTTGACGTGCTCAGGGGCTCCGTCTCACTTGATCTGCCGTTACCGCCGCCGCTCTTGCGATTGTCCGTGCTGTAAAAGCCGGACCCTTTGAAGATAACCGCCGGCAGGCTGATCTGGCGCGTTGCGATCGCCCCGCACTTCAGGCACGCCTGCTCGCGTGGAGCGTCGAACCCCTCGCTTTTCTCGTAATGATGGCCGCTGGCGCACCTGTATTCGTAGACCGGCACCGTTGATGATACCTCCTTGGTTGGAAAAGCCGCCCCGCCTCGGCGGGACAGCCTCTAACAGCTAATATAGCAAACGCTTAAGCGCTCGGCAACGACCAGGGCGCTTACGACTGGAACAACGAATCGGGAATGAGAGCACATCCGTTAGCGGTGGCTTTCATCCTGGATGATTCCTGTTTCCGCGCCCCTGCGCCACGCCCCTGGCTGCGTATTCCTAGTTCCTTGCTTGATTTGCTATACTTCTCATCCGGACTGTCTTTTACAAGGAGCGCCTATTTGTCGACACCCGTATCAATGAAGGCTTTACTTGAAGCCGGGGTCCACTTCGGTCATCAAACCCGTCGGTGGAACCCCAAAATGCGCAAGTTCATCTTCTCCGAACGCAACGGTATCCACATAATCGACCTCCAGCAGACCGTAGATCGCCTCGAAGCTGCCTGCGATTTCGTCCGCGACCTCGTCGCCAACGGCGGGACCCTCCTATTTGTCGGTACCAAAAGGCAAGCCCAAGAGACCATGGACGCAGAATCCAAACGCTGCGGAATGCCCTATGTGACCACCCGCTGGCTGGGTGGAACGCTGACGAACTTTAGCACCATTCAGGGCCGAATCGACTATCTTGTCCGGACCGAAGACGCCAAAGCGCGTGGCGAGATGGAATATCTGGCGAAAAAGGAGCGTCTCAAGCAGGAAGAAGAACTCGCTCGCCTCAATCGCTATCTCGGCGGCATCAAGGCAATGACCGCCCTGCCGGGCGCCATCTTCATTGTCGATACCACGAAGGAGGATATCGCCGTCGCTGAAGCTGTGCGCATGGGTATCCCCATCGTCGCCCTCGTCGACACCAATTGCAATCCGGACGTTATCGACTACCCCATCCCTTCAAACGACGATGCCATTCGCGCTATCAAGCTCATCACGGCGCGCATCGCCGATGTTGTCCTCGAGGGTCTGACGGCACGAGAGTACGTCCAGCAGGCCGCGCTTGAGGCCGAAGATGTCGAGGTGAGCGCGTACACCGAGACCGGCTACATCGCCTCGCCCGACGAACCGTATCCCAGCGAAGTGCAAGCCGAGCCCGAGGAGTCCTCCGAAGCAGGAGCCGAACCGGAGGCCGCAACACAGGCCGTTACTGACCCTCAACCGGCTGCTGAGGTTGGTGCTTCGCCTGAACCGGAACCCGAGCCCCAGCCGGCCGAGACTACAAACGCGGCCGAGCCCGCCTGAGCCAGGAGCTTCGCATGCCTGTATCGGCCGAAGACGTTAAGAAACTGCGCGACCTGACCGGCGCCGGAATGCTCGACTGCAGGAAGGCGCTCGAAGAAACCGCCGGTGACTTCGAGAAAGCTAAGGACATACTCCGCCGCAAGGGCTTCGAAGCCGCCGCCAAGCGCGCTGAGCGTTCGACGGCCGAGGGGGTCATCCACTCCTACATCCACCACAACAGCCGTCTAGGCGTGCTCGTTGAGATCAATTGCGAGTCCGACTTTGTCGCCCGGACGGAGGATTTCCGAAAGCTGGCGCAGCAGATCGCGCTGCAGATCGCCGGCCGCAATCCAATTTATATCTCCCAGGATGACATGACTGACGGTGCAGAAGGCGACCCCAAAGAGATCTGCCTCTTGCTTCAAGCGTTCGTCCGGGACGAATCACGGACGGTTCAGGACCTACTGAGCGAGACCATCAGCAAGACGGGCGAGAACATCCGCGTCCGGCGCTTCGCCCGCTTTGAGCTCGGGCGATAGCGCATGGCGGACCCCTACAAACGCATCCTTCTGAAGCTAAGTGGCGAAGCCCTCCAGGGCGACCAGCCCTACGGTATCGACCCGGCGATGCTCAATACCATCGCCGCCCAGCTCAAGGCTGTCCAAGAGATGGGTATCGAGGTGGCCATCGTCGTGGGTGGCGGCAATATTATCCGTGGCGCAGCTGCGTCCGATGCGGGCATGGACCGCGCTACCGCTGACTACGCAGGCATGCTCGCGACCATTATCAATGGCCTCGCCCTCCAGGACGCACTCGAGCGTAGCGGCATCACGGTACGCACTCAGTCCGCTATCACCGTCACCGCCGTCGCCGAGCCCTATATCCGCCGTCGCGCGATGCGTCACCTGGAGAAGGGCCGCGTCGTCATCTTCGCGGCCGGCACCGGCAACCCCTACATGACTACGGACACCGCCGCCGCCTTACGGGCCATCGAGATCGACGCCGACGTGCTGCTGATGGCCAAGAAGAACGTGGACGGCGTGTACGAGGCCGACCCCTTCAAGAACGGCGCCGCGCGCAAGTTCGAGACCGTCTCCTACCTCGAAGCTCTCAATCGCCGCCTTCAGGTCATGGATTCGACTGCCCTCTCGCTGTGCATGGAGAATTCCCTGCCCATCGTAGTCTTTGACCTTCGACTGCCCCGTAGCATCGTACGCGTTGCAGCCGGCGAGTACGCCGGCACCAGGGTCGGCGATTTCGAAACCATCCTGGAGGAAGCGCCCGCAGCCACGACATAACGCAAGGAGCCAGCGCATGGTCCAGGAACAGTTACAGGATGCGAGTACGAGGATGGAGAAGGCGGTAGATTCCCTCCGCCACGAGTTGGGCACCGTACGGACAGGTCGCGCCAGCCCCGGCCTCGTGGAGCACCTGCGCGTTGACTACTACGGCTCGCCGACTCCCTTAAATCAGCTTGCTACTGTCTCCACTCCGGACGCGCGCCTTATTGTCATTCAGCCGTATGACCGCGGCGCTATGGGCGCGATCGAGAAATCGATCCTCAAGTCGGACCTCGGCCTTACGCCTGCCAACGACGGGACGGTCATCCGCCTCTCCATTCCACCGCTCACTGAAGACCGCCGCCGCGAGCTTGCCAAGCACGTTCGCAAGCGGGTTGAGGAGGCCCGGGTGGCGGTCCGCAACGTTCGCCGGGATTGCCACGATCACATTCGGAAGCTAGAGCACGACCACACGATCTCTCAGGACGATCTCCACCGCTCTGAAACCGAGCTCCAGAAGCTCACCGACGACCAGGTTAGAGAGATCGACAAGGTGGGCGAGGCCAAAGAGCAGGACCTCCTCGCCATTTGACAGTCGCTCCGCTTTAGTCGCTCCTGCGCCACCTGGTTTCGTCCTGAGTCTGGATGCGTCGCATTGCGCAGGTGACAGACTGGGTACAGGCCGGGCGGCGTTCCTCCTTCGTCGTCGGGCGAACCCGCTCTGTCTGGAGACGATACTGGAACGCAATCATCTTCAAATCAGCATCCCGGCTTTGGTATTCTTGGTTAAACATGCCAGACGAATCGATCCTGCAGTTGCAGCGGCTGCGCATAAATCCTGACAACTTCGAACTAGGCGACTGGATACGCGACCTCGAAGCGAACCATCCAAGCGAGGATATCTGTGCGCTCGCTTCCGTCGAGGTAAGACGGCGCCCCGATACGCTGGCTAATTATAGGAACGTGGCTAAGGCGATCCCGGAGGTAGAGCGCAGACCGGGCGTTCCGTTCACTTTTTATCAGTCCATTTATAAGCTTCCGAGACACCTACGAGAGACCCTGCTAGACCTCCACGAAAGTGAAAAGTGGGATCGCGACACACTGCGCGAGGCGGCAAAGCTATTACAAGACGAGCTTGCCGAAGCTGAAGCGGATGAGCCGCTCCGCGACTTCAAACCAAAGTCTAGCGCCGAGTATGTGTCAGTAGTAAAACAGGCGATTCTGACAAAGTCGCGGAGCCATGAAAAACTCGTAGACCGATATGGCCGGTGGGTCGCCGATCAGGGCTTCAGGCCATCCACCAAGGAGCACCCAAAAGATATTGTGATCCGCCGACAAGCGGATGAGTGGCTGACTGAAGCTAAGGTCATATACCGAGGCAACGCTACAAATGCAGTTCGCGCGGCGATTGGCCAGCTATTGACGTATCGATACATGATGCCGGGCGGGACGACGGGGATGCTGGCTCTATTCTCCGAGAACATCGGCGAAGCATATGTTCATCTTCTGGAATCACTTGGAATAGCCTCTGTGTGGTCGGAGGGTGGAAAATGGCGCGGGTCTACTGGAGCCGTAACCACCGGACTGGCGGAGAAATAGACCCTGTAATGTGGGCGCTAGATTCGCAGGCGCAAGGCGTCGTGGCAGCGCTCACACAACGCGTGCGTGCCTCGCCCCCACGACTTCGGGTCGTCGGGGTGCCGCGACAGGCGGTGACGGCGTAGATGCCTTGCGCCGGTCGGCGACAGAAGGCACAGGAAGAAGTTCTTGTCAACCACTTACCGGCGCGGCAGTTGATCCCGGAGGCTCACAAAGAACGCGGCCCACGTCCGGCTCATCTTGTCGGCTTCGATGATTGCACCGGCAGCGGAGACAGCAGCGCCAGCCGGGATCGGAACGGGTAAAAGCGCGAGAGCCAGATCGACAGCCACCTTTCCAACAACATCGACACGACTCGGTGGTCGCCACTTTTGCGCCAAATCGTATTCGACGCGCCGGTGGATCCGTTCGCGTGCGTCCAGCTCAGAAGTTGCACCGTCTAGCTCGTGTTGCTCGATCTCTCGTATCTTGGAGCGAAAGTCCTCGACCCCGGGATGCTCTCTCAGGTCGAGGATTGCTGGCCATTCCAGATCGCCGAAGTCGGGCACGATGACGCGGAAGACGACGCTGCCATCATCTCCACGCACGCCTCGCTTCTTCGCCATGACACGAGCGAAGTAACCGTCGGTCGATATGACGGCGTCCAATCCAGCGCCGAGGAGTAGGTCGTGGTTAAGGGCCCGTAGCACGATGTCCTGAACCTTAGGATTTTCGTTGGCCCAGACGCCGTGATTCGCATCAGCGCGCGCCAGATCGCCGACGATATTCGGTGGGTCAGTCCAAATCTCCCACGGTTCCACACGCAGCCAGGCGGGTGGCTCGTTAAGTCCCGCGTCGCGAAGGATTTCTTGGATTATTGATCCGAACTCCGCTGCAAACCGCCGTTCGAGCGGTTCAGCCCTGTCGATGCCTGCTCCGCTCTTTTCGTTGCGGATGGCGAAGGAGAATGTTCCACCTCGAGGCTTTGGCGCTCGAACTTGAGCTTCAGTTTTCCTCATGCGGGCCTCAAGGCTCTCGAAAGAGCTTCTAGGCCCGATGTGTGCAGTGTAAGTGCCATCCTCTAGCAATAGAGCATCGTAGAGAAGCGCTGCTTCTTTCACCCTCTGTCGTAGGTTGAGATACCCACGTTGGCGATAAAAGCCCGCGTTCGTTCTCAGCGGGAACAGACACGATCTCACGAGAAATATTGTCTCGCAGCGGCAGTCACGGTTCTAGCTGCTTGGCACTATTTTGTGGAAGCCCGCTTCTGGGCACGTGGATAGAGGTGGAAATCAAGCCAGCCATACAGAAACTCAGGCCGTGGTTGCGCGTTTTTACAACAGTGCTACATGCGTTATTGTCCGCCGTTTCGCTTCGCAACCCGCATTCGCTGCCGCAGCGCTGAGGCTGCTATATACTGATGAAAACCATGCCCACAACCGTAAGCGCGAAGCCCGAAATCCCGCCGCCTCTTTCCCTTACTTCCGTCCCGGAGCACGTTGCCGTCATCATGGACGGCAACGGACGGTGGGCCCGGCAGCGTGGCCGCCCTCGCCTGTACGGGCACCGCGCCGGCACGGAAAACGTCCGCCGCGTGATCGAGCGCTTCGGCGATTACGGTGTCAAGTACCTCACCCTCTTTGCCTTTTCGACCGAGAACTGGGATCGCCCCCGTTACGAGGTGCGGGGACTCATGGCTCTTCTCTCGCGCTTTCTCAAGCGCGAGGTCCAGCACCTGCACGAAAACGGCATCCGACTGTGCCACATCGGCGATCTCAGTCCGCTTAGCTCGGGTCTCCAGCGTGAGGTGCGAGAAGCGATCGACTTGACGAAGTCCAACCAGCGCATGACCCTCG
>CAYZLC010000003.1:0-23970 GCA_964479365.1 uncultured Dehalococcoidia bacterium | reverse complement strand
CGCCCCCTATCTCCACGCCCTTGACCGCGTGGATGCTCATCACCGCCTGCGCCAGTTGTCCGTCCAGCTTCCGGTCCCACATCACGTGCGACCCCAGCCCGATCGGCACCCCTGTGGCGACCATCTCGAAGACACCTCCCAGAGTGTCTCCCGCCTCGCGTGCCGCATCTATCGCATGCACCATCCGCTCACCCGCTTCTGCATCCGCGCAGCGCACCGGCGACTCTTCGACTTCGTCCCAGTTCGGCTCGCCCTCGGCTCGAGGGCACACATCACCGATCGAAGCGGTATGCGAGCGGATTTCGATGCCAAACTCCTCCAGGAGGCGCCGGCAAACCGCTCCGACCGCCACTCTCGCCGCCGTCTCCCGCGCGGATGCCCGCTCGAGCACGTTGCGGACGTCGTCGAAGCCGTACTTCATCGTCCCCGCCAGGTCCGCGTGACCGGGCCGCAGGCGAGTTACCTTCTTCGGTTCGCCCTCGTATGGCCCAACCTGCATCACCTCTTGCCAGTCCTCCCAGACACGGTTCTGAATGAGCATGGCGAGGGGGCCGCCGAGCGTCAGCCCGTGCCGGACGCCTCCGACCAACTCCGCGTGGTCCTGTTCGAGTTGCTGACGCTTCGATCGCCCGTAGCCACCCTGCCGCCGCCGCAGGTCCAGCGCGATGTACTCCTCCGTCAACGGAAGCCCGGCCGGCAGGCCTTCGAGGACTGCGACAAGCGCTTTCCCGTGGGACTCGCCGGCGGTTAGGAAGCGTAGTGCGGTCATTTGTTGATCGGAGTCGGCGGCGCCTCGGCGCTCCCCGCCTCAGCCGCCTTAAGCTCCGCGACCTCGATGGGCAACGGCTGGGCAAAATCGCCCATATGATAGCGTCCACCCAGTGCATCCACGATCTGCACCGGCGTCCACTCCTCCCAATCCACTTCCCGCGCGTCTTCACGCGAAGTGAGGGTCGAGAGGATGCAGACCCTCCGCGTTTTGGCGGCAGCCTCGCGGAACGTCGTGTACACATCTACCTGCACACGGTCGGCCTTAAAGTGTGGCAGTTCGTATAGGAGCATATCCAGGGCGCGCGCGGTGATCGCCATCCCCTCCTGAAGTGGGTTGGCAGTCTCAACCCAGCGGCCGTTCAAGAGCTTGTACTCGCCTTCCGCTTGGCAAGACACCCGCACGAACTCCGGCGCTACCTCGACGATCTGCATGCTCTGGACACCACGCCAGACCTCTGGCGCGATGTCTTTCGGGCGCTTCATCGAACACCATGCGCTGAGTGCACCGTCGACGATGTCGCGGATGACTTTCACGTCGCCGGCCGCGGCGGCGTTTCGCCAGGCCATCGCCGCGCGTGTCCCCTGTACGACTATGTAGGTGACTATCACAAACAAGATGCTCAGACCCAGGACTGCCCACTCCAACGCTATCGCCCCTTCGCCACGCCGGCCCCCAGCGCTTCCCGCGCGGCATCGAACATGACCTCAACTGGCGCTTCCTGCTCCGTCCACAACTCGAACGACGCCGCGCCCTGGTACACGAGCATCGCTAGGCCTCCGATCACCCGCGCGCCACGCTCTCGTGCGGCCGCGATCAGCGCGGTCTCAGCGGGATGATAGACGAGGTCGTAAACAAGCATGGAGGAGCGTATCAGGTCGGGCGGGACAGGCGATTTCTCCTCGAAATCCGCCGCCCCGGCGGAAGTACAGTTTACCAGAAGGTCGCATGAGCCCATGACCGCTGCCCATGAGGCGTACATCTCCGGCAAAGCCCTCAACTCGCTCACCCGAGCGAACGGCCGCAGATCATCGACAAGGCGATTCGCGCGTGAGAGCGTCCGGTTGATCATGGTGATCGCACCGGCCTCTGCCTCTAGCAGAGCGACGACTACCGCCCTCGCCGCCCCACCCGCACCGGCGATCACGACGCGCCGCCCTGCGGGCTCGAATCGAGCGTCTTCCAGCAGCGCTCTCATAAAGCCGGCAATGTCGGTGTTGTAGCCGTGTAGACGCCGCTCGCGGTTGACTATCGTGTTCACGGCGCCGGCGCGCGCCGCGATCGCGTCCACCTCATCCATCATTGGAAGCACGGTCTCTTTGTGCGGGATCGTGACGTTCGCGCCCAGGACGGATTCGCCGCGCAATCCGCTCACTCTTGTCTGGAGCCCGTCCGGCGGCGTCGGCCAGGCCTGATACTCGATGTCGAGCCGCGCATGGTCTAGCGCCGCCTGCTGGAACGCCGGCGAGAGCGAGCGCGCCAGTGGGTAACCAATAACGCCCAGAAATCTCAGCATCGCGTGTGAGCTGGGCAATTCATGGCGAGCTCTCGCCTCCGAATAACTCGATGTTGTCCAGATGCTCCGGGTAGGTCTCGGCGAAGGCGTGCGAACCATCCGGTCTGGCGACAAAGTAAAGGTAGTTCGTGCTGGCCGGGTTCACGACCGCGTTTATAGAGTCGAGCCCCGGGCTGGCGATAGGGCCCGGCGGGACGCCGCTCTCCGCGTATGTGTTATACGGCGAGTCAACTTCAAGGTCTTCCAGAGTTAGTTCTTGCTTCCAGTATCCGAATTCGCGGACGCTGTCCGCATCGGTCGCGAGCGCGTATTGCACGGTCGGGTCGGCCTCCAACCTCATACCGAGCCGCAGTCGCTTCAAGAACACCTGGGCCATTATCGGCCTCTCTTCCGCCACCACCGCCTCGCGCTCGATGATCGAGGCCAGCGTTAGCACCTCGTGCAGAGTGAACCCCTGGGCCTGACCCTGTTCCTGGACCGATGCGGGAACGTTATCAGCGAACGCCTGGAGCATCTGCTGGACTACATCCCGTGCCGTGTCCCGCTTCCGGATTGTGTATGTGGCCGGGAAGAGGTACCCATCCAGCCGCTGTCCAATTCTAAGGTCCTCAAGAAAAGCGAACTCATAGTCGCCCCGGCGCGCCGCCACGAGGAATTCGTTGCGGACTATCCCCTGCGCCTCAACAGCGTCCGCGATCTCCTCCAGCCGCCATCCTTCAACCACCGTCACTGTCTTCGTCGAGACGAGTCCTCGGCGCATCCGATAGACGGCGTCAAGTGCCGGCGTTCTTCGCTCGAACTCGTACTCCCCTGATTGGAGCATTTGGTCGTACCCCAGGAACGCCACGAGCACGCGGAACTGCGTTGCCGATTCGATGGCGCCGTTCGTCGCCAGATCATCGGCGATCTTCGCAGTACTGGCGCCTGGGTCAACGATTACGACGATCGGTTCGCTCTGCGACGTCTCAACGGGCTGGTAAGCCTCGATCTCGTCGAGATCGTTTCCCGGCCCGTACGCTACCAGCCAGACGGCCGCAACCGTAAGCGCCAGCAATACAGACGTGGCGGCGACGAATCTCATGCTCAGACGGGGCGCCGCCGGTTGTCCAGATACGCCTGGAGCAAAATCGCCGCCGCTATCGCGTCCCGCGCTCCCTTATTTGCCGCCGCCCTCTTGCTGCCGCGACCGGAGGGCCTCAAACTGCGGTTCGCCTGCACCGTCGTCAGCCGTTCGTCCCACGTGTGGACCGGAACTGCTAACCGCTCGCGCAGCGCGTCGACGATATCCATCGCTCGCTGCGCCTGAGGCCCCATCGCTCCTGTCATCGATAGCGGCAGCCCGACTACTACTTCGTCCGCCTGTCGCTCCTCCACGAGCCTGCTCACGACGCCAACTGGATCGCCGGCCACCTCGATGGTGTCCACCGGCACTGCAACCGGAGTCCGGTCGTCGGCGGCCGCCACTCCGATCCTCTTGTCCCCGAGATCGAGACCGATTACGCGCATCTCATTCTTTTCCGGCGCGGCCGTCGCTGGAGAGCATCTCCCGCACTGCGTTCGGCACGACCGCCAGGGCCGCCGCGATCTTGGATGGGTCCTTGCCGCCGCCTTGGGCCATCTCGGGCTTGCCTCCGCCTCCACCGCCCATCACCGCCGCCACTCGTTTCAGGATCTCCCCCGCTTCCGGGCCCTTCAGAATCACGTCCGCGCTTACGATCGCCACGAATTGAGGGCGTCCGTCGATCACGCTGCCGAGCACAGCCACTCCAGACGGCATCGCCTTTCGTACCGCGTCCACCGAATATCTCATCGCGTCCAGACTCGGCAGGTCGAGCTGCGACGCCAGCACCTTCACACCATCGACATCGACGGCACCGCTTACTATCTGATCCATAGCCGGCGCTGAAGCCAGCGAGCGCTCCAAGCGCTCGACCCGTTTCTGCAGGGCATCGCGCTCGGTGACCAGCGCGTCGATACGCGCAACCAGATCACCACGCGCGCCGCCTACGCGGCGCGATGCCTCCTCCAGCTCCGCCGACTGCCGGCGCATATACTCCTCCGCTCCACGACCCGATAGCGCCTCGATCCGCCGCATTCCCGCGCCGATCGAAGACTCGCCGGTTACGATCACAAGACCGACGTCGCCTGTGCGCTCGCAGTGGGTGCCGCCGCACAGCTCGGCGCTGAAACGCGGCGCAACCGTGTTGACCTCCACCACACGCACTTCTTCGCCGTACTTCTCTCCGAAAAACGCCAGTACCCCTTCGGACATCGCTTCGTCAAACGTGGTCAGCCGCGTGTGCACCGGCAGATTCTGGCGTACCTTCTCGTTCACCAGCCGCTCGACCTCATCGAGCTGGTCCCTGTTGACCGCCTCTCTGTGCGTGAAGTCAAACCGCAGGTGGTCCGGCGCCACGAGTGAACCGGCCTGCTTCACGTGGGTTCCCAGGACCTTCCGAAGCGCGGCGTGCAGCAGGTGCGTCGCCGTATGGTTCCGCATCGTGTCCGCGCGGTGTCGCGCGTCCACGCGCGCCGTCACCTCGTCCCCCACGTCGATCCGCCCCTCAACCACGCGCCCGCGGTGAACGATCAATCGCTCCGCCACCCGCTGGGTGTCCTCAACGACAATCCGCCCATTTGGGCCGATAATCTCTCCCCGATCACCGACTTGCCCACCACCTTCTGGGTAGAACGACGTCTCTGAGAGGATCAGCTCCGCGCGTGCACCCTCACGCGCATCGTCGCCCGGCGCCATCGTGGCAGCATCGGGCCCACTCTCCGGGACAGCGCCCCGTCCCGCTCGCCCTGAGGCACTTATAGGACGAGCGGCGAGTAACGCTACGACTCCGCCGCGCACCTCCAACCCTTCGTATCCGTAAAAGGCGGTCGGCGTCGCGCTCAGTGATGCATACATCGTCTCCGCGGCCACCGCCTCGGACCCTCCCGCCCCCGACCGCGCCCGCGCCCGCTGTCGCTCCATTTCCGCCTGAAATCCTGTCTCGTCCACGGAAAGGCCGTTCTCTGCCGCGATCTCCCGCGTCAACTCAATGGGAAACCCATAGGTATCGTGTAGCAAGAATGCGTTGGCCCCTGAGATGCCGGCGGTGGCGCTCGCCTTCGACAGGAGGCTCTCCAACATCTCCAGCCCCCTGCTCAGCGTCTCATCGAACCGCTGCTCTTCGGGCGCAACAATCTCTTTCACGAACCCCCGCTGCCGCTCGAGTTCCGGATACGACGGAGCCATCGCCGTCACCACCGTTTCCGCGAGATCCGCCATGACCGCCTCCTCTATTCCTAGCTGCCGCCGCGCGAAGTACACCGCACGCCGTAGCATGCGCCGCACCACGTAGCCCCGCTCCTCGTTCGATGGCAGCACCGGCGTCCGTTCATCGCCAATGAGAAAGGTCACGGCCCTAGAGTGTTCTGCCACGATCCGCATCGCGCGGTCTATCTTCTCATCCTCCCCGTAACGTCTTCCAGAAAGCTCCTCGATATGCCGGATAATCGGCAGGAAGAGGTCCGTATCGTACACCGACGGCAGTCTGCGCTTATCCCACCCTTCGCTCTCGAACAGCAGCACGCAGGCGTTCCGCTCCAGGCCGGCCCCTGTATCGACATTCTTGGACGGTAGAGGGTTGCGCTGTTCGCCGTCGCAGTAAAACGACATGAAAACGAGGTTCCAGATCTCTACGAACCGCCCGCAGTCATGCGAAGGCTCGCATTTCGCTCCGCAGCCGAACTGCTCTCCGAAGTCGTAATGGATTTCGGAGCACGGGCCGCACGGGCCGATCTCGCCGGAAAACCAGTAGTTGTGCTCTTCCCCGTAGCGCCTGATCCGCTCCTGTGGCACGCCGATCTTTACCCAGGCGTCGTACGCCTCGTCGTCGTCCAGGAATACCGCTGAACACAGCCGGTCGGGAGTGAGCTTCAGGACCTGCGTGTAGAACTCCCAGGCCCACGGTATGATCTCCGCCGTAAAGTAGTCGCCGACCGAGAAGTTTCCCAGCATCTCGAAGAACGTCAGGTGCGACGTATCGCCGACCTCCTCGATGTCGGTCGTGCGGAAGCACTTCTGGACGCTGGCCAGCCGCACGTGTGGTGGTTTCGCCTGCCCCATGAAGTAGGGCTTGAACTGCACCATCCCGGCGCTGGTGAACAGCAGCGTTGGGTCGCCCGGCGGCACTATCGGCGCGCCGGGCATGCGGCGGTGGCCCCGCTCCTCAAAGAAACGGAGGAATGACTCGCGCAGTTCGTGCGTGTCCATGCCAGTCGATTATATCTTGAGCGCATTTCTGGGGCAGGTGACGTGGTGCCCCAATCTGAACTCTTGCGTCGGCGAACAGCCCACGGGTGGACGTTCTGGTGGCGGGCTCATCCCTTTCCGGCAGCGCCAATCCTTGACAGGTTTCCGAAACCGCCCCTAACATGTCTCTTGAGACCAAACCGAATCGAGCCTAGACTTCTTGGATACCGACGACCCTCCAGATACCTCCGATCCCGCGCATCCGCGGTTTGCTTTTCCCCTTTCGCTAACGACACGGCGTACTTCCGCGTCTTGCCTACTGTCCCGCAACTGACTGGATGTCCAAACTAATGCTGCCCCAACGTCGGGCGCAATTCCTCTTTCGATGAGCCGCACGCGCACGAACCTTACTCCACCTGCCGCGAATGACATGGTGGCATCCAAGGTGCTTGTAGTGGACCCCAACACGACCTACATCGAACCCGGCGTGGAGATCGGCATTGATACCGTCATTCGTCCGAATACCACGATATCGGGACGGACCACCATCGGCGCACGCTGTCGCATCGGGCCGAATACGGTGATCTCCGATAGCCGCATTGAGGACGAAGTCACCGTTTTCGCCTCCGTTGTCGAAGGAGCCGTGATCGAGCGTGGAGCAGACGTCGGCCCTTTCAGCCACCTGCGACCCGGCGCTCACCTGGGGCCGGGCGTCCACATCGGCAACTTCGTCGAGGTAAAGGCTTCGCGCATCGGCGCGGGCAGCCGGGCGGGACATTTCAGCTACATCGGCGATGCGAGCGTGGGCGCGCGCGTCAACATCGGCGCCGGTACGGTCACCTGTAATTACGACGGTGAGAAAAAGAGCGAGACAGTTATCGAGGACGGCGCCTTTATCGGCAGCGATACCATGCTCGTCGCTCCGGTGCGCGTCGGGCGAAAGGCCGCCACAGGCGCGGGCTCCGTCGTTACCAAGAACGTGCCGGACGGCGTCAAGGTTGCGGGCGTCCCGGCCCGCGCTACGCCGAAACCGAAATCGCCGCGGACTCCCGCAAAGCAGGTGCGAAAGAAACGTGGATAGCGATACGCTGCCGGGACTGCTGATCCTCGTAGCTGGCATCATCGCCTTCATCCTCGTCGTCGCAGCGGAGGCCGGTGTCATTGCCGGCATGCGCGAGCGGGCGCTGCGAGAACCCGCCGAGTCTCGCGTCGACGC
Source organism: uncultured Dehalococcoidia bacterium (assembly GCA_964479365.1). Lineage (GTDB taxonomy): Bacteria > Chloroflexota > Dehalococcoidia > SM23-28-2 > RBG-16-64-32 > CF-163. The sequence goes on along the minus strand of CAYZLC010000003.1, from coordinate 16,226 downwards.
CCTTCGCCGCTTCTACCATGAGCGTCAGCTTACCCTCTCATCCCTTACCTTCGCCCGCAACCTCGCGGTCGTCGGCGTCACCGCGATCGTTGTCTTCCTCGTACTCAGGGAATGGGACGACAGCTGGCCTGTGCTCTTCCTCACTGCCGTGACGATCGCGGCCGCCTTCATGCTCCTCCAGGCGTTCCCGCGCACGGTTGTAGCACAAGACCCCGGCCGTTGGCAGACGGCGCTCCGTCCGTTCGTCTCCGTCGTTCGCATGGTCTTCCGCCTCCCGGTCTTGCTTCTGGACGCGCCCATGGGTGTCGTCCTCCGCACCTGGCAGCGGAAGCAGGCCGCCGTCGCGGGCGGCGCCGAAGAGCTCATCCTGCTGATCGAGATGGAAGAGGCCAGCGCCTCTCTTCACGACGATGAGCGCCAGATGATCCGTGGCGTCATCGAACTCGAGTTCACAAGCGTTCGGGAGGTTATGATCCCGCGTACCGACATCGTCGCGGTGGAAGTCAATGCTGATTTCGAGCAGACGGCGGCGGTAATGGTCAAACACGGTTTCTCGCGCATGCCGGTCTACGAGGAGAATCTTGACAACATAGTCGGCATCGTGCACGGCAAGGAGATCATGAAGCACCTGGCAGGCAAGGGCCGGCACCCCAGCCTGCGCGACATCATGCGCCCTCCTCACTTCGTGCCGGAGAGCAAGAAAGTCCATGAGCTTCTGGCGGAGATGCGTGAGAACCAGATATCGATCGCGATCGTCATCGATGAGTACGGTGGCACGGCGGGTCTCGTCACGGTAGAGGACCTCCTGGAAGAGATCGTCGGCGAGATCAGGGATGAATTTGACGTCGAAGATCAGCCCGTCCAGATCCTCACCCAGGATGAGGTCATTGTCGATGCCCGCGTCGGCATCGATGATCTGAGCGAGATGTTCGACGTGCAGATCAAGAAGAACGACTTCGACAGCATCGGCGGCTTCATCATCAACGAACTTGGCCGCATCCCCAGCGTAGGCGATCAAGTCCGGGTAAACGGCATCAACCTCAAGGTTCTCAGCGTCGCGGGCCGCCGCGTGAAGAAGGTCCGCGTCACCAAGCTGCCGGCACACCAACCGGAGCCCGGCAGCGGCAACGGCGCACACTAGGCGCACGTCGAAAACCCGGTCTGTCTTACGATATAGTGACATTCCCCCCTTTAGCCCCCCGCCATGCCCTGTGCTAGAATTGCCGCCTGAATGACAACCGCAACAAAAGCCCAGATCCCAACAACGCCTAGCGAGCTCAAATACTGGACGGCGTTCCACCGTATCCCCGGCATCGGCCGGGTGCGCTACCAGGCGCTCCTCGGTCGGTTTGGCTCGCTCGCCGAGGCCTGGAGCGCAGGCCCTACTGACCTCCGCTCTGCCGGCCTCGATGACCGCGTCGTCAGAGCCATCGCTACCGAACGGCCGAATATCGACCCGGACTCCGAGCTCGACCGGCTGGAGAAACACGGCACCCGCGCCCTCACCTGGAACGACGACGCCTATCCCGCCCTCCTGAAAGAGATCGATGATGCGCCGCCCGTCCTCTACGTCCGCGGAGACATGTCTTCGATAGATGAATGGGCCGTCTCCGTCGTGGGCACCCGCCGGCCGACGCCCTATGGCCGGCAGGTGGCAGAGGAGATCTCTTACCAACTCGCCTCCCACCACATCAGTGTCGTGAGCGGCCTAGCCCGCGGCGTGGACGCCATCGCCCATCGCGCCGCCATCCAGGCGGGCGGCAGAACCGTCGCCGTGCTCGCCTGCGGCCTCGATATCGTCTACCCGCCGGAGCACGCCAAGCTGGCCCGCGAGATCATGGAGCACGGCGCTCTCATCAGCGACTATCCACTCGGCACTCAGCCCAGAGGAGACTATTTTCCCCGTCGCAACCGTATCATGTCCGGCATGAGCCTCGGCGTCCTCGTCGTTGAAGGAGATGTCAAGAGCGGCGCCCTGATTACCGCTCGGCTCGCGCTCGACCAGAACCGGGACGTATTCGCGATCCCGGGTAGCATATTTTCTCCCCAGAGCCGGGGCACAAACGCGATAATACAGAAGGGCGAAGCAAAGCTGGTCCAGACGGTCGAGGATGTCCTCGAGGAACTCAACCTCACGATGGTGCCACACCAGATCGAGATGCAAGAACTAATGCCTGCGACAGATACGGAATGCGACCTGCTGCGTCATATATCGAAGGAACCCGTACACATAGACGAGGTGTGCCGCCAGAGCGGCCTGCCCGTCGCCACCGTGAGCAGCGTACTGGCAATGATGGAACTGAAAGGGTTGATCAAGCAGATGGGCCCCATGGCCTACGTTCGCACCCGCGAGGCCGGCGGCGCTCACCGCGCCGGCGGAGCCGTCTGAGATGGCCCGACGCAACGCAAAGAGTCTTGTCGTTGTTGAGTCGCCCGCCAAGGCCCGGACGATCTCTCGCATTCTCGGCTCGAAGTACGACGTCAAAGCCTCCATCGGTCACGTGCGCGACCTCCCCAAGCGAGACCTCGGCATCCAGGTCGACGAGGGCTTCCTTCCGAATTACGTAGTACCGAAGGAGAAGGCGCGCACCGTCAAGGAGATCCGCGACGCCGCCCAGAAGGCCGGCGACGTATACCTAGCCACCGACCCGGACCGGGAAGGCGAAGCGATCGCCTGGCACCTCCTCGAAGCCGCCGATCTCGGCGCGCTCCCCCTTCACCGCGTCGTCTTCCACGAGATCACACCCGAGGCAGTCCAGGACGCCTTCAACCACCCGCGGGACATCGATATGAAGCTGGTGGACGCTCAGCAGGCCCGTCGCGTCCTCGACCGGCTGGTGGGATATCGCCTCAGCCCATTCCTGTGGAGCAAGGTCCGCCGCGGTCTCTCCGCCGGCCGCGTCCAGTCCGTCGCCGTCCGCCTCGTCGTGGAGCGCGAGCGCGAAATACAGGGCTTCACGCGGCAGGAGTTCTGGACCATCGATACCGAACTTGAGAAGCCAGGGGCTCAACCCTCCTTTCGCGCGAGGCTTCAGGGCGTTACCCGCAAGCGCCAAAAGCTTGAGATCCCGAACGAGACGGAGTCAGAGCGCCTCGTCGCCATTCTGCGCTCAGCCGCCTACCGCGTTCTCGCCGTCCAGACCAAAACGCAGACGCGCCGTCCCGCCGCCCCATTTATTACCAGCACCCTTCAGCAGGAAGCCTCTCGAAAGCTCGGTTTCTCCACCAAGCGTACGATGCAGATCGCGCAGCAGTTATACGAAGGTCTTTCGCTCGGCTCCGAGGGCGAAGTTGGTCTCATCACCTACATGCGCACAGACTCCACGAGCGTCGCCGCGTCGGCCCAGCAGGAAGCGCGCGCCTACATCGCCGAACGCTACGGGCCTGAGTTTCTGCCCGCCTCAGCACGGCAGTACACGAAGAAGGTTAAGGGCGCGCAGGAGGCGCATGAGGCGATCCGGCCCACCCACGTTCGTCGCGAGCCGGAGTCTGTGCGCCGTTTCTTGAACAATGACCAATACCGCCTCTACAACCTTATTTGGCAACGTATGGTCGCCAGCCAGATGGCCGACGCCCTCTTCGATGTGACGACCGTTGACATCGAGGCGACCCCGAGCGATGAGCGCAATCCACTCCTTCTCCGCGCCACCAACACACAGCTTCAGTTCGCCGGTTTCCGCCAGGTCTACGAAGAGGGCCGCGACGACGAAACCGAGGAAGACCTCGGCAGGAACCCGCTGCCTGCCCTCAGCGAGGCTGATGTGCTCCGCGCGCTCAGTTTCTTCCCCGAGCAACACTTCACGGAACCGCCTCCCCGCTATACGGAGGCGACATTGATCAAGGCGCTGGAGGAGAAGGGCATCGGCCGCCCCAGCACCTACGCCCCGACGATGTCGACTGTGCAGGACCGGGGTTATGTCGAGAAAGAGGGTCGCTACCTCAAGCCGTCCGACCTCGGCTCCGTCGTCAACGACCTCCTCGTTGAGCACTTCCCGGACTTCGTCGATGTTGGGTTCACCGCCGGCATGGAAAACGAACTCGACGACATCGCCAGCGGTGAACGGCCCTGGCAGCCCGTCGTCCAGGAGTTCTACAACCCGCTCGAACGCGCCCTCGCAACCGCCAAAGAGGCCGCGCCCAAGCAGGTCCAGACCACCGATGTGCAGTGTCCGGAATGCCGCAAGCCGATGCTCATCCGCTGGGGCCGCCGCGGCCGTTTCCTCGCATGTTCCGGCTTCCCGGAGTGCAAAGGCACCCGCCCGCTTGAGGGCGAAGAGCAGGAAGCGCCGGAGGAGTCGGACGAAAAGTGCCCCGAGTGCGAATCGCCCATGCTCATCAAGACCGGCCGCTTCGGACGCTTCCTCGCCTGCTCCCGTTACCCGGAGTGCAAAGGCCGCAAACCGCTCGCCGTCACCACGGGCGTCCGTTGCCCAAAGGACGGTGGCGAAATGCTCGAGCGCCGCTCGCGACGTGGCCGCACATTCTACGGCTGTTCCAATTACCCGAAATGCGACTTCACTACCTGGACCCGTCCGCTAGCTCAGCCCTGCCCCGGCTGCGGCGGCCTCATCACCGCAGAGCGCGACGGCAAAGCCAAATGCACCGCCTGCAACTGGCGCGGCGAAGTCCCAGATGCGGAACCACAAACCGCGTCTGTGTCATCCTGAGCGACAACCACGGCCGCAAACTGAACAACATTCTACGCGAAGGGATCTAGGGTTGGGCCGATGCGGTGGGTCAGGCGGCGTGCAATCGGGCAGAGGTGACGCCACGGTTAATCCCGACCTCACGCCTGCGTTCTACTTACCGTGACTCAAAGCCAGATCGGCACGGCCATTGGAACCCTCCTTGAGGCCTACGTTCGCTACCTCATCGCGGAGAAGAACCTCTCGCCTTACACCCTCCGCAACTACCGCAGCGATCTCCTGGACTTCGCGAGCTACCTTGAAGATCACGAATCAATTGGCCCACTCGACGCCGACCGCCAGTCCTTCCGGCGCTACCTCGCCCGGGCCCGAGATGCCGGCATCGTCACCGCCAGCCTCGCCCGCAAAGTTAGCACCATCCGCAGCTTCTACCGGTTCCTCGTCCGCGAAGGCCATCTCGATGCGAACCCGCTGGCCAACGTCAGTGCCCCCAAGCGAGAGCGCCGCCTGCCGACTATCCTCACCAAGGAGCATCTGAGTGCCCTCATCCAGTCTGCCGACGAGGACTCGCCACAGGGCCTCCGCAACCGCGCCATCCTCGAGCTAATGTACGCGGCCGGCGTTCGTCTGAGCGAGGTCGTCGCGCTCGACCTCCAACACCTGAATCTCAGCGAGCGGACGCTGCTCGTGCGCGGAAAAGGCAACAAGGAGCGCATGGTGCTCATCGGCGCCCCCGCCGACCGAGCGCTGCGGCAGTACCTGACGGAGGGTCGGCCCAAATTGGCCGCCGGCGAAGCCGCGGCGCTTTTCCTCAACCGCGACGGTGGGCGCCTGTCAGGTCGCTCTGTTCAGCAGATCGTCCGCCGCCACGCCCTCCGCGCCGGCCTCGACGAGCGCGTCCACCCGCACCTGCTTCGTCACTCGTTCGCCACACACCTCCTCGACGGCGGGGCGGAACTGCGCGTCGTCCAAGAGCTTCTCGGCCACGCCAGCGCCTCCACCACACAGATCTACACCCACGTCACCGAAGAACAGGCGCGGCGCGTGTACAACCAGGCGTTCTATAATCAAGTGCGGTTAAACGCGAGGAAGAAGGAAGAGGAAGGAAGGGGGGCCGGCACGGGACCGTCATCGGCGTAGACGCGCCCCGGTGGGGCGCATCTAGACACGCGGCGACGCCGAGAATCCCCTCCAAACGCAAACATGCAAGAGACAACTAGCCCACGCACCGAAGAAGCCGAGCCCGCTGAATCGATCGTCGAGGAGGTAGAACGCATCGTTGAGACTGCGCCTTTGCGCGAGAGCGTAGCCGATTCCGAGTTGAAGGTGCTTCTCATCAACGGCCCTAACCTCAATCTCCTCGGACAGCGACAGCCGGAGATCTACGGCTCGACGACACTCAAGGACATCGAGGAGAAGGTTTCCAAACGCGCCCGCGAGCTCGAGGTGGACCTCCGGTGCTTCCAGTCGAACCACGAGGGCGCAATCGTGGACTTCTTGCAGCAGGAAGGCCCCACAGCCAGCGGGATCATCATCAACCCCGGCGCCCTTACCCACTACAGCTATACCCTGCGCGACGCGCTGGAAGCCATCGACAAGCCCACCATCGAAGTCCACATCACGAACATCCACGGACGAGAGTGGTTCCGCCGCCGCACTGTCACCGGCGATGCCGCAGACGCCGTCATCGCCGGCCTCGGCTGGCACGGCTATATCGTCGCCCTCGAAGCGCTCTTCACGGTCCCCCTCACCCGCAAGAAGAAGCATTGAGCGACCGCCTCACCCGCCTCGGCGAACGTATGGCGGAGGTCAATCTCGATGGGTTTCTCGTCGGCGCCGCACCGCTTGTCATTCGGAGCTGCGACCACTTCTGCAGATGGAACAGCCTCCTACGCGAAGGAATCTGGCGTGGTGTGGGGTGGTGGGTCAGGCGGCCTCGTGATCGGTGTGATTCCAGTCGGCCTGAGGCTCTCAAAGGATGAGCGGATCCACCACGCCCGCCAACCCGCCGGCCAGGACAAAACGCCTCACCCGCCTGCGCGCACGCATGGCCGAAACCGACCTCGACGGCTTTTTCGTCGGCGCTCCTGTCGAAGATATCTTCCGCATCCACGCCGCTAATCGCCGCTATCTGTCCGGCTTCACCGGCTCCACAGGCTGGCTACTCATCACCATGGACAAGGCGTTCATCGCCGTCGACTTCCGTTACGTCGAACAGGCCGAACGTGAATGTCCGCAGTTCACCGACTTTCGGACCACCGGCGGCATCGAGAAGTGGTTCCCGACCATCGTCGGCGAGGCTAGTCTTAGCGCGAAACGCATTGGCTTCGAGTCCAGCGATATCACGGTCGCCGCCTTTCAGGCTATCAAGAAAGCCATCGAATCCATGGCCCAAGCAGACCGCCCGAAGTTCTTGTCAGCCCCACCCATCGTCACGCAGATGCGCTCCATCAAGGACTCGGCCGAGATCGACGCCCTTCAGCGCGCAGTAGACGTCGGCGACGCCGCTTTCTCCGCTGTCGCCCCGCGCATCGAACCCGGCTGGACTGAGCGGCGGGTGGCGCTGGAGATCGAAAGCGAGGCGCGCAGCCTCGGCGCTGAAGGCCTTTCATTCCCGACCATCGTCGCCAGCGGCCCGCACGGCGCCATGCCTCACGCCCAGCCGCGCGATCATGCGATCAAGGAAGGCGACGCCGTCGTCATCGATATGGGCGTGATCGTGGATGGCTATTGCTCGGACCTGACGCGCACTATCGCCGTCGGGAAGCCGGCCCCGAAGTTCCACGAAATCTACGACATCGTTTTCACCGCTCAGCGCACGGCCGAAGAGCTAGTCCGCACGGGCATGAGCGGCGAAGAAGCGCACATGCTGGCTCACAACGTCATCATCGAGGCCGGTTACAGCGAGAACTTCGGCCATGGCCTCGGCCACGGCGTTGGCATCCTCATCCACGAAGCCCCACGTCTCGCTCGCCTCTCGAAGGACGAACTGAAGGACGGCATGGTCGTCACCATCGAGCCCGGGATCTACATCACCGGCTGGGGTGGCGTCCGCATCGAGGACCAGGTCGTTTTCGACAAAGGCAAGGCGCGGGTCATGAGCCGGGCGCCGAAGTTGATGGTGTAGACTGCCCGTAGGAGCGCTGCTTGTCACGCCCTGACGGCGGCCCTGTTTGGTCGCTAGATCTCAGCTGAAACAGGAAAGGACCACCTAACCTAATGATCGAAACCGGCGAACTCCGCAAGGGCTCGACCCTAGAGATCGACGGCGCGCTCTACCAGGTGATCGAGGTCGAGCACCTCAAGATCGGCCGGGGCAGCGCCCAGGTGCGCATGAAACTGCGCGACCTTCGCGCCGGCCACATCGTGGATAAGTCCGTCCAGGCCGGCTCTCGTTTCACCCGGGCGCGCGTCGAGCGGCAGGCCGCGCAGTACCTCTACGCGGAGGGGAATCTCCACTACTTCATGAACACAGAAACCTACGACCAGTTCCCCCTCGGCAAAGACCACCTCGGTGAGGCCCTCGATTACCTCAAGGAGAACGCCACCTGCAACCTTCTCATGTACGGCGATGAACCCGTGGGCGTGGAGCTGTCCGCCGCGGTACAACTCGCCGTCACGCAAACCGACCCCTGGGTCCGCGGCGATACCGCCCAGGGCGGCACCAAGCCTGCCACACTGGAGACCGGGATCAGCGTCAACGTCCCGCTCTTCATCAACGTCGGCGACGTTCTGAAGATAGACACCCGCACCGGCGAATACCTCGAACGCGCGAATAAATAATGACGTTCCGTAGCTGCAGGGCTTCGGCGCTACCTCTATACTGAGGACGTGCCGGATCAGTCTGTTCGCCCTGATGAATCGAAGGGCCCAGGCCACCATCAGCGTAGACTGAGGCCTGCCTGCCGACGAGGCGGGAATCGAAGTGGAAGTGCTCCTTCGACCAACCTTCGCCATCCCGTTTGCCTTGCTGCCACCCTTCTTCCTCCTTCCTTCTTCCTCCTTCCTCAGCCATGATCGAAGCCACCACCGTCTCCGCCCTCGCCCGTTACCTCAAGGATCTCCTCGATTCCAACCTGACTCTCACTAACCTCTGGGTCGAAGGTGAGATATCGAACCTCACGCGGTCCACGCGGGGCCACGTCTACTTCACCCTCAAGGACGCCAACGCCCAGATCAACTGCGTGATGTTTCAGCGCGTCTACCGCGGCGCACCGCTTGAGAGCGGTGCCCAGGTCCTCGCGCACGGCAACGTCTCTTTCTACGAACAGCGTGGCAACGTCCAGCTCATCGTGGACTTCGTACAGCCGGCGGGGGTCGGCGCGCGTCAGGCCGAGTTCGAGCGCCTCAAGGAGAGGCTCGCCGCCGACGGCCTCTTCGACGAGGGCCGAAAGCGCTCGCTCCCAGCCTTCCCTGCGCGAATCGGCGTCGTCACCTCACCCACCGGGGCAGTCTTCCACGACATCTGCCATGTACTCGAACGCCGCTGGCCGCTCGCCGAAGTTGTGCTCGCGCCGACCTCCGTTCAGGGCTTCGAGGCCGCTACGGGCGTCACGGAAGCGATCCGCCAGCTGAACCAGTTGGACGACATAGACGTCATCATCATCGCTCGTGGTGGCGGCTCCATCGAAGAGCTGTGGCCCTTCAACGAGGAGGCCATCGCCCGCGCCGTCTACGCCAGTTCAGTGCCCGTCGTCTCGGGCATTGGTCACGAGACTGACTACACCATCGCCGATTTCGTTGCCGATGTGCGCGCGCCCACGCCTTCCGCGGCCGCTGAGACCGTCGCCCCCGATTGGCGCGAGATCTCGCGCCGGGTGCAAGGTATGCTGCTCACCGCCTCTTTCGCCGCCAAGGGCCGGCTGGGCCAGGGGCTCATCGACATCGACCGCGCCGGCCGCCGCCTCCACTCCGCGCTGCCAGACATCGCCCGCCAGAGCGAGCGGATCGCTTCGCTTCTCCGCCACGGAGGAAGCGCCGTCTCACGCAGCTTGGATCAGCAGCTCGAACGGACGAACGCGTTCAAAGGGCGCCTCGCCGCGCTGGACCCGAGGGCAACACTGGCCCGCGGCTATGCCGTCGTCCAGATGCGCGACGGCAAGCAGGCCGTGACCAGCACCAAACAGGTGAAGGGCCGAGATCGCTTGGATGTCCACGTGAGGGACGGCCGTTTCCCCGCGGAGGTTTCGCGACAGTATGGCTTCTAAGCAAGCAAGACCTGAGGACGAAGGCTTCGAGGTGGTCTACCGCCGCTTGGAAGCGGCCGTCATCAAGCTCGAAGCCGGGGGGATCACCCTCGAGCAGTCCCTCGCACTCTATGAAGAAGGCATGAAGCTCGCCGGCCGCTGCCAGGAGCTTCTGCAAAGCGCGGAGCTGCGTATTACCCGCCTCCAGGAGTCCTTCCCCAACGGCCTCTCCCCTGTACGCGACGAGACGTCCGCATACTTGCCGGATACGGAGCCCGAACCCGAACCGACCGTATTCCCGCTCGAATGAGCACCGCCAAACTCCTCCGCGTTGATCTCCACAATCACACCCACTTCTCGCCCGACAGCATCCTCTCACTCGAGCGCTTCGTGCACGAGGCCCCCCGCCGCGGCCTCGACGTCGTAGCCGTCACCGACCATAACACCATCCGCGGTGCCCTCTTAGTGCGCGAGAAGGCGGACTTCCCGGTCATCATAGGCGAGGAGGTCCGCACTGCGGATGGCGAGATCCTCGGTCTCTTCCTCTCGGAGAAGCTGCCGAAGGGCCTCTCCGCCAGTGAGACGATCGCGCGGATCAAACATCAGGGCGGCATCGTTGGCGTCCCACACCCGTTCGACTCACTGCGTTCCGCCCTCCGGGAAGATGTGATGCTCGCGCTCATCGATCAGATCGACTTCATCGAAGCGTTAAACGCGCGAATGGTCTTCTCCGGGCACAACGACAAGGCTCGCGAGCTCGCCTCCGCCCACGACAAGCCGGTCTCCGCCGGCAGCGACGCCCACTCTCCATGGGAGGTCGGACGTTGTTATGTCGAGATGCCCGCATTTGAAGGCCCCGGTGACTTCCTCGCCGCCCTCGGTCAGGGCCACCTCGGCGGCCGCCTCTCGACGCCGCTTGTCCACCTCATCAGCCGGTACGCCTACTTCCGGCGCGCTCTGGGCTGGAAACCAACGTGACTCTCGATATCGGCTGGTTCTCCACCGGCCGCGGCCCCGGCTCACGATCGCTCCTTGCCGCCGCCCGCGATGAGATCGCCTCCGGCCGTCTGAACGCTCGCATCGCCGTCGCCTTCTGCAACCGTGAGTCGGGCGAGGACGAGAATACCGACCTGTTCCAGCAACAGGTCCGCGACTACGAGCTCCCGTTGGTCTGTTTATCCTCTCGCGGTTTCCGCCGCAGCCGCGGCGAAAGGCCCGTCCGCAAAGGCGAAGAATTGCCCGATTGGCGCCGCGACTACGACCGTGAAGTGATGAGGCGGCTCGAGCCCTACCCGTTCGATATCGGCGTCCTCGCCGGCTATATGCTCATCTTCTGCGAGGAGTTCGCGCAAGAGTACGACCTCCTGAACCTCCACCCGGCCGCGCCCGGCGGTCCCAAGGGCATCTGGCAGGACGTCATCTGGCAGCTAATCGAAACCCGTGCCGAGCGCGCCGGTGTGATGATGCACCTCGCCACGCCCGAACTCGACCAAGGTCCGCCTGTTACGTTCTGCACCTACTCGATCCGAGGACCTGCCTTCGATCTGCTGTGGAGCGATATCACGGGCCGCTCGACCGCCGACATTCAAACGAAGGAGGGCGAGGCCAATCCCCTCTTCGCCGAGATCCGCCGCCACGGCGTCGCCCGCGAACTCCCATTGGTCATCGAAACCCTTCGCGCCTTCGCTGAACGGCGCGTCCGAATCGCGAACAAACACCCGACCAACGCCAAGGGGCGCCCGATCTCTCCCTTCGACCTCACGCCCGAAATCGAGCGTGTCGTCGTCAACACCCTCACCTGAGGACGTGCCGCACTGCCTACGGCGGATGGTGTATTCGCTTATTCGCTTGTCATCCGTTAACGATTCAACCACTGCGCTATAATTACGGCGTTACGCACCAGCACGGAGGACGCCCATGAACGACCGCAACTCACGACTGCCTGTTCCCACTAAGGCCGCGCTGCCCGTCAGACGGACAGCCTCAACACCTGCTCTTTGGCAGCAGGCTGCACCGGTGGTCGTCCGCGGGGCTGCCCTCGTCGCTGTGGGCTTCATCGGCGAGTGGCTCATCCGCTCTGCCGCCCAGCGTGCCCTCACTGTCATGCCCCCTTCCAGGAAGAATCCGCGCAAGCGCCAATCGCTCGTCACGCGCAATGAGACGCCTGCTGAGGGCATCATCGCTGTCAGCGAGACTGTCGTCATGACCCGGCGGGTCGTCGTCCGCCGCCAAACCTGAGCCCGACATGAACGTGGTCCTTGTCGCCGACATGGTGCGCGGCTTCTGCGAGGAGGGCCGAAACCTCTACGTCGGCCCCACGGTTCGCGAAATAATCCCGCGTATCCGCGCACTCCTCCAGCGCGAGAAGGCCGCGGGCTCACACATCATCTTCGTCTGCGATACCCACGAACCGGATGACAGAGAGTTCGAGATGTTCCCGCCCCACTGCATCCGCGGTACCGAAGAGCCGGATGTGATCCCTGAGCTCAGCGGGTTCGCGGACGAGATCATTCCGAAGCGCCGGTACAGCGCCTTCTTCGAAACCAATCTAGAGGAGCGCCTGGCCGAATTGCGGCCTGACAAGATCATCATCGTCGGTGACTGCACCAACATCTGCGTGCTCTACACGGCCGCCGATGCCCGATATCGCGACTACACCGTCGAGATCCCGGCGGACTGCGTCGCCACCTTCGACCCCGACGCTCACACCTTTGCGCTCAGGCAGATGCAGACCGTCCTCGGCGCCAACGTCACCGGCCTTCGGGCCGCTACGTAGTGACAGACGATCCTTTCCAGCCAGCGTCGCACGTCCTCGCCGGGCAAACATCTGACGTCTACTTCCTCCGCACGCGGCAGGTAATGCAGGCCGCCGGCCAGGACCCTGTCGCGGTGATGGAGGTCTTTCCGGCGCGAGACGGTGTCCTCTGCGGAATTCGGGAGGTCGAAGCGCTCCTCCGCGCCGTCCTCCCTGACGCGTCCGAGGTCTGGGCGCTCGGTGAAGGCGACCGCGTTTTCGCCGGGGAGGTCGTCCTGCGCATCAACGCCAGGTATCTCTCCTATTGCATCTACGAGACCGCCATTCTCGGCATCCTCGCCAGCGAGACTGGGTGGGCGACCGCGGCCGCGGAGTGCGTCGAGACCGCCGGATCAGTCCCCATCGTCAGCTTCGGAGCGCGGCACGTCCACCCGATGGCCTCACCCTATCTCGACTACGCCGCTATCATGGGCGGCTGCGTGAGCGGCTCGACGCCGCTCGGCGCGGTGCTGGCCGGAACCGAGCCCTCCGGCACCATGCCGCACGCCATGGTTCTCTGCTTCGGCGACACCGTGGACGCTGCAGTTGCCTTCGACAGGCACGTCGAGCCCGCAGTCACCCGTACCGTCCTCGTAGATACGTTCCTCGAAGAGCCGGTGGAGTCCTTGCGCGTCGCCCACGCGCTCGGAGCTAAACTCGCGGCAGTTCGCCTCGACACACCCTCTGAACTTGGCGGCGTGACTCCCGCTCTGGTCAAGGAGGTGCGCTCCCGCCTCGACGAGGCCGGCTTCAAACGCGTGCATATCTTCGTAAGTGGAGGGATCACCCCAAAACGAATCAATGAGTTCGTCCACTTAGGCGCACCGGTCGACGGATTCGGAGTCGGTGGTTACATCAGCTCCGCGCGCCCGAACGATTTCACAGCAGACCTGAAGGAGATCGACGGCCGTCCCGTCGCCAAGCGCGGCCGGACCCCCGGCGTCACGGATAATCTCCGACTGAATCGCCTCATCTGATCGCGGAACTCTCCGCCGTGAACTGCTGTTGACAAAGCACCTGGTTTGTAGGATGATGATGTTGTTGTGGACGACAACGTCTCCCCGGAACGTATGATCACCGTGGCTGAGGCCGCCAGGCGGTTGGGCCGCTCCATAGAGCAGGTCCGCCGCTATCTGAGGGAAGGCAAGCTGGTGGGCAGGCGCATCGGTCAGCAATGGTTCATCGATGAAGACGCCGTCCCGATTCGGTACGTCCCGGCGGAGCCACCTCACTCCTACATTAGGGAGGCAACAGCAACAATGGACAGGACAGATGCATTGAACACGGAGTTGGAGGCGTTGATCGCCAGGGTCAGCGCGAACAGGAACGTCATCCGCGCCAGGTTGGGCGGGGACCTGGGCGTTGACGTCGGGGAGATGCTGCGCCTCGACCGCGAAGATCACTAGATGCCCTTCTGTCTGGATGCCAGTGTTGTACTGAACTGGCTCCTGCCTCAGCGGCAAACGCAGGCAGTCCAGGAATTCATCGTGGACTGTCTGCGGAAGGGCGAGCGCTTGGTCGCGCCACCTTTACTGTTCTCTGAATCAACGTCAGTGCTGCGCCGCTATGTCCATGGCGGCGTCCTCCTTCACGACGAAGCCGCCGCAGCCCTCAGCGATCTTTTGGCGCTCCCGCTTGCCACCGTTCATCAGCCGCTGGTCTATTTTCGAGCACTTGAGTTCGCCCGTCTCCTCGGACATGCGAAAGCCTATGACGTACAATACGTCGCGGTGGCTGACGTGCAGCGCGCAACTCTGGTGACGGCGGACAGCGGCATGTACCACGGTGCCCTCCGGCTCGGCGTCTCCGCAAACCTGCTGGCGTGAACGTTCTCATCGTTGGTTCCGGCGCACGGGAGCACGCGATCGCCTGGAAGCTGCGCCAATCATCGAAGCTGACCGACCTCTTTGTCGCCCCCGGTAACGGCGGGACGGCCGATATCGCGCAGAACCTCCCGCTGAACCCTGCTGACGACGGCGCCGTCTCCGCAGCCGCCCGCGACCACAAGGTCGACCTCGTCGTCATTGGCCCTGAGGCTCCGCTCGCCGCCGGCCTCGTCGACCACCTTGCCGTTCAAGGCATCGCCGCCTTCGGTCCCTCTCAGTCCGCTGCTCGCATTGAGTCCTCAAAAGCCTTCGCCAAAGACCTCATGCAGCGGCATGGTATCCCGACAGCACGATCCCAGGCCTTCAGCAGCCGGGCCGCTGCGCGAGATTATGTCGAGGCGCGGGGGGCGCCCCTCGTCGTCAAGGCTGACGGCCTCGCCGCGGGCAAAGGTGTCTTCGTCTGCGATACTGCGGAAGAAGCGTTGCGGGCCGTCGACCTGATGCTCGGCGAGGAGGCGATCTTCGGCCCCTCCGGCAGTACTATCCTGATCGAGGAGCGCCTCTTCGGTCGCGAGATCACCGCGCACGCCTTCACTGACGGGGTCACCGTGGCGCCAATGCCATTCTCTTGCGACTACAAGCGTATCTACGACGGGGATGAAGGGCCCAATACCGGCGGCATGGGAGCCTACAGCCCGGCCCTCTGGCTCGACGAGCCTCTCGAGCCCCTGATCCACGAAACGATCACTGAAGCCGCCGTTCAGGCGATGCGCGACGAAGGTGCTCCGTATCGCGGTGTCCTTTACCCCGGGCTCATGATCACCCGTGATGGCCCGCGTGTTATCGAATTCAACTGCCGTTTTGGCGATCCCGAAACCCAGGTGCTCCTGCCCCGTCTCAAGTCGGACTTGCTGGAGATCTGCTGGGCCGTCGTCAACAACCGCCTCTCCGACGCTGAGATCGAATGGTCCACCAATGTCTGCGCCGCCGTCGTCCTCGCCTCCGGCGGCTATCCGGACGAACACGAGACCGGCCTACCGATTGCCGGTCTCGGCTCGGTCGAGCCCGGCGTCCACGTCTTCCACGCGGGCACAGTCGCCGGCGAGGACGGCGCCATCCTCACGAGCGGCGGCCGCGTCCTGACTGTCGTCGCCTCGGCCGCTAGCTTGCCGGAGGCCCGCGCGATCGCCTATCGCAACGTCCAGCGCATCCACTTCACCCGCGCCTACTACCGAAAGGACATCGCCGCTCCCGCACAGGACGCGCGCGTCGACTAGCCGTGACTTGACGCCTGCGCGCCTTAGCGCAAGAATCACGCCATGACCACTGGCAACGAACAGCAGCACTCAGCTTTTCAGCCGCAACCCAAGACATGCCTCGCGTAGCCATTCTCACTGGCTCGAAATCGGACATCCCTCTCCTCGAACCGTGTGTTCAGACGCTGACAGAGCTTGGCATCGACTACGAACTCCAAACCATGTCTGCGCACCGTTCCCCCGCCAAAGTACAGCAGTTCGCCGCCTCCGCGATCGACAACGGCTTCGAGGTCATCATCGCGGCGGCCGGCATGGCCGCTCACCTCCCCGGCGTGGTCGCCTCCATGACAACTCTCCCCGTGATCGGCGTCCCCATCGCCTCCGGCAACCACTCGGCCTCCGGTCTCGATGCGTTGCTGTCCATCGCCCAGATGCCCCCGGGCGTCCCCGTCGCCTGCGTCGCGATCAACGGCGCCAGGAACGCCGCTCTGCTCGCCGCGGCGATCCTCGCCCTTAAG
>CAYZLC010000002.1:21113-25145 GCA_964479365.1 uncultured Dehalococcoidia bacterium | reverse complement strand
CTTAGCACCGAAAGGAGGTCGGTGTAGCGCGATGTACCGGACGAGTACACGCGCTATCATCCCCCGGACAGGTATGTTAGACTGAAGTCCGGTAACAGTTTCGTTCGTTCACACGGCCTCCGCGCGACGCGGAGCCCCGCTCAGATGGCCGGACCTTTGCCAAGTATCAAGGAAAGGAGGCCATCACCGATGAGCTTTCAGGACAGATCCCTCACGTGTGTGGAATGTAATCAGTCGTTCACGTTCAGCGCGGACGACCAGCAGTACCATCGCGAAAAGGGCTACACCAACGAGCCCAAGCGCTGCCCGTCCTGCCGCCAGAACCGCCGCTCCAGCAACTACGGCGGCAGCAGCAGCTACGGCGGCAGCAGCAGCTACGGTAGCGGTTACGGCAGTCAGCGCGAAATGCACGACGCCGTCTGCGCTCAGTGCGGAAAGAACACTCAAGTTCCCTTCCGCCCGAGCGGAGACCGACCCGTCTACTGTAGCGATTGCTTCAGCAAGCAGCCGGCCGCACAGAGCCGGCGCTACTAACCGGGCGCAGCTAAAGGAAAACAGGGGCCCTCACGGGGCCCCTGTTTTCCTTGCCTGCCTTTTCTCTTCGGCTGCGCAAGACCGGTACCAGAGCCCGGTCCGGGCGATTACTCCAGTGTCGCTTGCTCCATCACGTACGCAGTGTGGACGACATCCATGTCCAGACGCCCGGCAGCGGTCGCGAACGCCCGGCGTCCGTCGCTGCTGAGCAGTCCCCAGTGTTGTAGAGCGGAGCGCTCCGTCTGGGACATCGAATGGAGGACGCGGTCAAAGTCCTCGTGCCAGGTATTGCGCCAGCTAGAACTGACCACAGCTAACCTCCCTTCGAGCGGCCTGTCAGAGGCCACAACTGCGCCGCGCTGGGGCCGCGAGAGTCGACAACCGGGGTCGCTTACGCCGAATCACCCTGCTCCCACGGCATCCTCGCGTGGACCGGGGCATGGTTGTGCCCGTTCAGCTGCCCATCGGCTTCTACGTTGCTGAGATGAAAATGATAATGGTCGTGCGCGGCTCGTTTCTCCGGGGGCCGCCTGCGATGGCTGTGATCATGAGTGTGCGCGCCCGCTGTGGCCGCGTCCACTTCATGAGCAACGCTCGTCAGCAACACTCCGCCGCGCCATCGTCCGCGAGACCCATCTCCATCGTTCCACGGACGCCTAGCTGCTCGATAGCCGGTCCGAGTTCAGCCGGAAGTTCGAACTGCCCGAATTTACGATCGCTCTCGGCCAGTCGCGCACGTATGATCATCCCTTCGACTAGCTGGAGTGCTGGTCCATCAGTCGCGGTGCGTCTCACCACCTCACCGACAAGCTCCTTGGTGGTCCATCTGCTTAAGGTGTAGGTCAACGTTTCCATCTGACGCCTCTTCTAACTAACTGGCCATGGTGGTCGGCGCTCATCGCGTGAGGCCGATGCTAGGCGTGTGCCGGGGAGACCCGTACGAACGGTCCCTGGACGCTCTTGGCGCTATCAGGGCTCGCCGCGCGGAGCCAGCTCAGGGGAGGCCCGGCGTCGTCGCGAAAAGCGCGCCGCGAGTTCTCCAACGACCGACGGCAGGAACGACAGCGCCTCGGTTGGTCGAACCCCAGTTCAGCACCCAAACCCTGTTCTTCGATACTGAACGGAAAAGATTGATGGCAATCGCCACAAATGAGATCTCTGGCCTGATGGCGCATAGTGACCTTCCTCTCTACGGAGGCGGAGTAGTTTGGGTCGCCACCAGCCCGAGGTCGCTAGGCTAAAGCCTGCGGGGGCCTAAACGTTCGCCACTCGCTCCACTGTACCACATCCGCGCTTCAGCGTTCCGCCATTAGCTGGCCACCCTACGCTATGATTAGATCGGGTTCAAGGAAGGCGTTGAGGCGATGAACCGTTGTGCAGTCGCCGGCTGCGGTGAGGCAGCATGGACGACGTGGCGAGGCTACAACCTCTGCAAGCCGTGCTCCGAAGCTGCCTGGGCATCGGCTGCAACCACGACCTCGGCTGAGGATGCTGCCGCTGTGCTGACGAAGATAGCCGAGAACCTCCGCACGCGCGGCACGAGAACGGGCCCGGAAGAATCCAACCGGTGAGGTAGGACCGCCGATTCGACGCGACGGGTCTGGCCCCTAGTGCCCCATCCTTTCCTGCCGCCCCTCTTCGCTGATGCGCAGGCGCTCCGTGGCTGCGGCCACCAACCGCACACCTTCCTCGCGGCTGAACGAGCTGCCGCATGCCTCGCAGACGTAGGCCGACACCAGTTCGGTCTTCCCCATGTCAGCGGCGCTATCCCAGCGAGGGGTCACCGCCCTGTGCGGGCACTCCGGCGTGACGGCCGTGGACTCCTCCACGGGCGCCGCAGGAGCGCCCTTGCGGCGGAACAGGCTATCCAGGAATCCCATCGGGTACCTCCCCGCCCGCTCGCGGCGGGCGTATTTCCGGATGGGGCAGACGTTGTCCCTCCGGCGGCTTCGACTCTAATCGAGCGCCCACACTCTACTTCTACGCGATGCACTTGTCCAGTGCCGGGTGGCTGCGCCGTCTGGCACCCGTTAGCGCCCCGCTGCCACGCGCCGCGCCCGCTCCGCCAGCTCCGGCGCCTCGAGCTGCCGCGCCGCCTCCTCGAACGACGGGCGCGGCCCCGTCCAGCGCAGCGCATCGATGGAATCGAAGAGGCGTTCTCCGCTGCGCAACGTTGCGAGGTCCCGGAACAGGTAGACAAGGTCGCCCTGGGCGGCGAACGTCCGGCAGAGGCGCTCGACCCGGCGCACGTTGACGTTCCAGGCATCGCAGTCGGGCGGGAACGCCTCGAAGCGCGCCCAGCGAGCGAGGACGGCGGCGGCGGAGCGCGCCCCCCAGCCCGGCAGGCCCGGATAGCCGTCGGCGCTGTCGCCGACGAGCGCCAGGTAGTCGGGGATCGACCCCGGCGCGACGCCGAACTTCGCGACGATGCCCGCTTCGTCCAGGACCACGCGTGTGCGCCGGACCAGCTGGACCACGCGGTCGCCTTGCACGCACTGGCCGAGGTCCTTGTCCGGCGTGCAGATGTAGACGCGCTCAACGTCCGCCGAGGCAGCGGCCAGCACCGCCGCCGACGCTAACGCGTCGTCCGCCTCCAGCTCGACCATCGGCCAGACGGCAACGCCCATCGCCTCCAGCGCCTCCTCTAGCAACGGGAACTGCTGTAGCAACCGCGGCTCAACGCCGGCGCTCGTCTTGTAGTCGGGCCACATCTCGTTGCGAAACGACTCGATGACGTGGTCGGTCGCCACGCCGATGTGAGCGACGCCTCCCTCGAGCATCCCCAGCACCGACCCCAGCACCCCGCGTGTCGCTGCAACCTCACGCCCCCCGGCCGTCACATGCGAAGGCACCGCAAAGTGATGCCGGAACAGCTCATACGTCCCGTCGACCAGATAGACGTCCACCCCCGTAGTCTAATCGACCTCTTGCCTCGTTGCCGCCTTCTGCTACGCTCATACTGACCACCGTCGGCCAATGCGGCTGAGATAGCCTGAAAGGGTTGTCATGAAAATCACGCCCGCGTTCCCCACCCGCCTCGCCTTCTTCTTCGCCATCCCCATCGTCCTCACGATCGCACTCGTCGTGGCGTGCGGGGGTGCGAGTGACGATGAGGAGGCCACGCCGACGCCGGAGGCCACGCAAGAGGTGGAGAGTCCGGAAGCCAGTCCCGAAGAAGAATCCGTCCGCGTCAACGAATCGTTCTGGCACGCCGGCTGGAAGGTCACCGTCGAGGAAGCCACTCTCGCGCCCGGCGATTTTGGCTCGGCCGATGTCGCTCTCAGCGCCACCTTCGAGAACCTCGGCGCGGACGAGGCGATTTTCGACTCGCAGCTACTACTGACCTCAGGCGGCAACGACTACTCAGACGAAGCGTTCGCCGGACACGACCTGCCGCTCGTCCCCGGCTGCGTCTCGGCCGAGCCCAATGGCCTCCTGTACGCCGAGCTCCGCAACACCCTCTTCGCGCTGGCCGAGCACGCCGAGATCGTCGGCTTC
>CAYZLC010000002.1:8938-21103 GCA_964479365.1 uncultured Dehalococcoidia bacterium | reverse complement strand
GCCGGACACCACCTGCCGCTCGTCCCCGGCGAGCGCACGGGCGAGCGCGCTTTCAACTTCCGCGTCGACGAGGAGTTCTCGCTCGACGATGCCACGCACATCGTCGGCAACCCGGACAACAACGAGGCGGTCGTCCCCATCGGCCCCGGCGGCGACGACCTCGTGTCGCTCGAGCCGAGCGAGATCGCGGCGACAGGCTCAGCCACCGCCGGCGCCGTCACGCTGAACGTGGAGCGCGCTGAGTTGCGCGCCGACCTGCCCGACCGTCACAGTGAGGTGGAAGAAGGCAAGCTGGCACCCACCGTCTACTTCTCGGCTACTCCTCAGACTGGCATTCAGATCGGCCAGGGGGTCCTTCAGAGCGAGAACGTGGTCCTCGAGCTGCCGAACGGGACATCCGTTGCCGTTATCTCCGATGGCGTCAGCGGAGTCAATGAACTCCTCCAGGGAAGGGAAGGCACCACGATCACTGACCTCAGTGTCCGCTTCGAAATCCCGGAGGACGCCGAAGGAACGTTTGCCCTGGTGGTCCGCGGCAAGTACGGCCCTGGCGGCGCCGACGCCGAGGGTAAGCTCATCTTCCAGATCACCTCCCCATCGCCAACCCCCTGACTCTTACCGTCTCACTTCCCACCTCGTACGTCGTACGTCGTACGTCATACCTCTTACCTCGGACTTCCGAATCGCCCGCCTCTGCTATAATTCTCATACACCATCCATAAGGAGGCGCCCGCCATGGCCCGCACCGAGCAGTCCACCACCGTTAGCGTCCCGCCCGAGAAGGCGTTCGGCTACCTGGCCGACATCGCCCGTCACACGGAGTGGGGCTCCCACCTTGCCAGCGCCGAAAAGTCCTCCGACGGCCCCATCGCCGCCGGCTCAACGTTTACGACCGTCGGCAAGTTGTTCGGCACTCACCGCGCTGAGGTCAAGATCACAGAGCTTGTCCCCAACCAGAAGATCGTTTACGAATCGCAGGACGATAGCGGCCACTTCCGCCACGAGTTCAGCTTGAACGCCGCCAACGGTGGCACGGCGATCACCAAGAGCGTCGAGCCGCTCAAGATCACTGGACCGCTGAAGCTGTTCTCGCCCCTTCTCCCGCTCCTATCCCGCCGCAACATGGCGACGGACCTTAAGAAGATCAAGGAGCGCCTGGAAGCGCAGGCATGATGGTCCCACTGCCGGAAGGACGAGCCGTCGGCTCCCGACGGCACCAACGGTGCACCGCGAGTTTCAGGCGGGGGCCTTCTAACCCCTTTGGTTGCCTGTCGCGCAGTCCAGAGACTAATGGTGGCTTGATAATTCTAGAATTTCTGCGTAATCCAAAACCCTAAAACTACCAAACGAATTTAACCTGTCAAGTAACTAATACAGTGGCCGGACGCGCTTCATGACATCTACCAACCGAGGATACTCACTATCGCTGCCGCCCCATTTCTTGCTCCACTCCCGCCGATGAGCACAGTCCGCGTCGAGGTCCGCGAGGGAGGCGTCTGCCTCCTCACCCTCGACCGGCCGCCCGCGAACGCGATTACGCCTGAGCTGCTGAACGACCTGGCATCGGCGCTCGACGCTGCGCGGGAGGACGACGCCGTGCGGGCTGTTGTGCTGACGGGCGCCGGCCGCTTCTTCAGCGCCGGCCTCGACCTGCGCGGCGGCATCGACTTCGCCACTGCGATATCGCCGGGCGCGGCGGCGGACCCCTTCGCCGCGCTGCGTACGTGCCTGCTGACCTTCCTTCGCTTCCCCAAGCCGACGGTCACGATGCTGCGAGGCCACGCCATCGCCGGTGGGCTGATCCTCGTGCTGGCCTGCGACTACCGCCTCGGCCTTGACCCGGCTGCCACCGAGCCGCTCGGTATGCGGAGCGACCGGGGCGAGTCGAACGGCTACCGCATCGGTCTCAACGAGGTCGAGATCGGCGCCTCCTTCCCTCGGGCCGCGTTCGAGATCGTCCGGCTGCGCCTGACCCACCAGCAAGCGAGCGAGCTTCTTCTCGGGACCGCCCTTTATCCCGCGAGCCACGCCGTCCGCCTGGGCGTCGTCGACGAGCTTCTGCGCGCCGATAAGTTCGAAGCCACGATCATGCGCCGCGCCGGGCGCCTCGGCGCCTTCCCCCGCGACGCCTACGCTCACACGAAGGCCGCCCTCGTCGCTGAATCCATCGCTCGCATCGAGGCGGAGACGCCGGAAATGGCGATGCGCACAGCCTCCGTGTGGATGTCGCCGGAAAGCGTCGCCGCCCGCGCCGAGCAAGCGCGCAAACTGACGAAGACCCCGTAACTACGGGGTTCAATCCGCAGAACCCCAACAGCAACCGGCCACCATTGACGTAACGCCTCCCGCTCTCAGTGCGTCAACTAATGCGATGGACTATTCTGCCGATAAGCCGCTGGCGCCCGCCAAGGGCGCCTGTCCCGTGTGCAGCTCGCGCGCCGAAGACGGCGCGTTGTTCTGCGCGCGCTGCGGCGCCTTCCTCCAAGACGCGAACGGCAAAAGCCCTCAGAAGCGCAGCGCTCAAGCCAACGGCACGCCTACTGAGGGCGTTGAGCATGGAATGGTCCAGCTCATGGCCGAGATCGCCCACCTCCAGCGCGACCTCCTCCGCCAGTTCCGCCAGGGCCAGGCTCTTCAGGTAAGGCAGTTCGAGCGCGCGCTTCAGGCCCAGGCCCTCGGACTCGAGAAGACTCTCGCCCACACCGCCGAGCGCGTGGAAGCCTCCGAGCAGCGGCTCGATATCTGGCAACGCTGGACCGCCGGCCTCGTTGCCGCCGTTTTCGTCCTCCTCGTGGTCGGCTCCCAGGTCGTCTAGTACCGCTGGGAGCTGCGGGTTTCAACCCGCCGGATGTCCCCAATCACCGGCGACATACCAATTGTCGCTTGCTATACTCGGGACCGTGACCCACGAAGAACTTGCCGAGATGCTTCGCCGCGACCGCGAAGAATGGGACGCCCTCGCCGCCGTCCTCGACGCACGGCCCTCAGGCGCCCTCCACGACCCGCAGTCGCCGGCGTGGGACGCCAGCGACGTCTATGCTCACCTCGCGCGCTGGATCCACAATTCCACCGATGCCTTCGAGGCCTGGCGTGACGGACGGCGGCTGATTCGTCCCCCCGAAGGCACCGACGACGTCATCAATGCCCGCTGGCGGACCGAAGACGCCGCCTTTAGCTTCACCGAAGCACGCGAACGCGCTGGCGGCGCCTTTACGAGGCGCATCGCTGCCATCGGGGCCGTCCCGACACAACGCTGGGACCCTATGCTTCAGAAGATGGCCGAAGCGGACGGATACCAGCACTACTCGAACCACCGGCGATATATCGAAACCGGCAGCGCTGCTCACGCCACTCGCGACGCCACTCCCCAGTCACCCTGAGGCGCTCGTGGGATTGGTTTTCCACAACATCGGTGCCATTCGTCGCGCCATCGCGCTATGAATCCCCTGGTTGCCTGTGGTACGCTGGAATCCGGTAATAGATTCGTGTCCTTCTCCGTTGACCCTGGTTGTCCCAGATGTCTCGGCTCAGATGGTCGGACCTTTGCCAAGTACGAAGGAAAGGAGGCCATATGAGCTACCAGGACAAGACACTTACCTGTCAGGACTGCGGCCAGGATTTTACCTTCACCGCGGACGACCAGCAGTACCACGCTGAAAAGGGCTACGCCAACGAGCCCAAGCGCTGTCCCACTTGCCGCTCCAATCGCCGCTCCGGCGGTGGTTACGGCGGTGGTGGTGGAGGCTACGGCGGCGGCCGCCGCGAAATGCACCCGGCCACCTGCGCGCAGTGCGGCAAGGAGACACAAGTGCCGTTCCGCCCCAGCGGCGACCGGCCCGTCTACTGCAGCGACTGCTTCAGCAAGCAGCCGTCTTCGGGACGTCGCAACTACTAGTTCAACCCAACGAGTGTTGAAAACAGGGGCCCGGCATTCGGGCCCCTGTTCGCTTCCCACTATCGTTTGTATCGTCGAACCGGCGTGATGCCAGCCGAGTTGGCCTCAGGCCGGCGCTCGCGTCACGCTCTCGAGCTCCGCCTTGATGATCACACGGTGCGTGTAATCGCCCCCGGCCACCGGGTCGTCAGTTTGGAAGTATTCGCCGCCGCAGGTGATTATCGTCACCTGTTCGGTTTCTGTCGGAGACATCACCTTTAGCGACTCCGGGTCGCTCGGGTCTACCGCGACGTTTGAGACGACGCGGTACGCCATCTCAGCGCCCCTGTCGTCGCGCAAGCGCACGATGTCGCCCGTCTGAAGAGTGTTCAGATTGCGAAAGACGGCGTCGCCGTTCCAGGTCACGTGTCCGGCAAACACGGCGTTGCCGCCCGTTCCAGGCCTTGCCGAGAAGTCGTACCATGCTACGAGCTCCGCTGCGTCCGGTCCCGTCGGTACGAGCGGGACCCTGTTTTCGTCCAAACCATAGGTCGCGATCGGCGCGTCAACACCGATCTTCTCGATCGACATGCGGTAGGATTCCGCCAGCGGCGGCGCTTCCTCGGTGGGCGGCGGCGTGACGGCAACGGTGGCCGTCGCCGTGGCCTGAACGATCGGCGCTTCCTCGTCCGAACCGCCGCCGGAAAGCAGGACATACCCCAAGACGCCGCCGCCTGCCAGCAAACCAAGCGCAGCCAGCCCCAGCAGGGCCTGCTGCGTTCGGGCGATGCCACCCATCGTGTTCGCTATGCGCAACCAGTGTTTCATTAGGTGCATCCATTCTCACCTCATTCCATATATGGAACGCACCGTTCCCATTCGAGGTTACGATCACGCACGCTCTCAATAAGTCACGAAATCACGCGCTGAATGCCCGGCGTATCAATCGCCTATCATCGCGCCGAGTGTCTTATCGTGATCCTTCAGGTCACGTCGTTAGGACTGTTGTATGCAACTCTCTTACGACACCTTGCCCTGAGGCGACGACGCGGCGGCCCTGACGTACGAGTCGATCAGCGGACTCGGCTCGCCCTCCAGCGCTACCACCTGCGGAAGGAAGAGCATTGCGATGAAGAACCGGCTACCGGTCAGCTCAACGACGCGCGCTTCTCCCTCGTCGCCGGTGCCTGTGACACGCAGACTGCTGTCCTCGAAAAGAGGCTGGAAGCGGCGGTTCAGCTCGTTCATGCAGTGAAACTCCGCCGCGATCTCGTCAGCCTCGAACGCCCGTGCCGCGAGCGATCCGGGCGTCAGTCTCACCCACTGCTTCCCCTTCAAGCGGGGCCCGGAGGCGTCGGGAACGGCGCACGCGGCCGGCGTGATGAGGGCGGTCTCCGGATCAGCGCCGTATTCGGCGTGCGCGGCATCCGTCATCTCCAGGACGTTGCGCGCATACTCTAACAGAGTATGTTGGAATCCCCCTCAGGTGCCGATGAACGGCCGGTCATGCTCGCGGGCGTAACGTATTGCCGCGAGCGCGCCATCAAGGCTGCGGTAGGGCGCGCCGGGCGCAGCCCACAGCCCGTCGTAGCCGGCGAGACGGTAAATGTCTCCGGGGGAAACCGAATCCGTCGCCACCCACTCGTAATCGACGTCGATGCCTAGGCGCCCGCCCGACGCCTCCAACGCGGCGCCTGTCGCGCGATGAAAAATGTACTCGGGATCGTAGTCGCCCACGATCCCGATTCGCACTCGCTGCATCGAACCCCCTAAAAACCTATTCTGGCAAACGAGCTGGCGCGAAGTCTACGGCGCGACCGCCAGTACGACGACTGCAGCGACGATGAGCAGCGAAGCCCACACGCGCCAGAAGCCAAACCCCTCCCCGAGAAACACGACGCCCAGCACGGCGCCAAACACTATCCCGATCTCTCGCGAAGGCGCGATGTAGCTCACCTCGCTCGTCTCCAGCGCCACCAGCACGAGCAGATACGCCAGCTGGATCAGCACCCCCGCCGCGACTATGCTCCACATTCCCGACCGCCACTCCTGGCGCACGTCGTCCGCGTTCAGGCGCAGCGCCACCGTGGTCGTGATTAATGCGTGTCCGGTCATCGCGAACTGGTTCAAAACGACGGGGGAAAGCTCGTCCAGCGCGTTCTTGTCCCACAGCGAGTACGTCGCGATCAGCCCACCGGTGAGAAGCGCCGTGCGACCCGCGGGCTGGTTGAGCGTCCGCAGGGGCGCCGCCAAGTCCCGCACCGCGTGCGGCTCGATGTGCAGCGCGTAAACTCCGGCCACGATCATCACGATGCCCAGCACCGCGATGGTGGAGATGCTTTCGTCCAGCAGCAGGGCCGCCCCTACTGGTATCAACGCGAGCCCCACGCCGCGCGAGACCGGGTACACGGACGAGAGTTCACCCAGGCGATAGCCCCTCGCCAGCGACAGTCCGTACACACCGTGCAGGCACGCCGTCGCGCAGCCCAGCGCGATTCCCGCAGTCCCGATTCCGCTCACTGCCGCCACGACGAGCGCAGGCCCGAGTAGCGTAAACGACCCGATGATCCCGGCCGACCCCAGGAACGCCATCTTGTGCTTGCTCCGCTTGAGCAGGAAGTTCCAACTGGCATGGCAGACTGCGGAAGCCAAGACCAGAAGCAGCGCCACCCCCGTCATGGCTGCCTATTCTACGTTGTCTTAGTCGCCCGACCTTGCTAGCAGCTACGGCGTTACACTGTGCTCCGTGATGGTCCCGATCATCCAAACCAACCGCCTCGATCTCGTCTCGTTGTCTCCCGCCTTCATCGAAGCTGTCCTGGCCAGCGATCGCGCCGGCGCTGAAGCGATCGCCGGCCTCACGCTTCCTTCCGATTGGCCGGACGAGCACGATTCACGATTCCTCAGACGTCGCCTTGATCAGATGCGCGGGGATCCGAGCTCACAGCAATGGCTTGTTCGCGCGATGGCGCTGCGGACCCAGCAGCGGCCCATGGTCGGCCACATAGGCTTCCACGGCTCGCCGGAGGCCGTCGGCCGCGCCGAGATGGGCTACACTGTCTTGCCCAATTGCCGCCGCCGCGGCTACGCGACCGAGGCGGCGCGCGCGTTGATGGATTGGGCCGCAGGAGAGCACCGCGTCCATCGCTTCTTCGTCTCGATCGCCCCCGACAACGGCTCGTCGTTGGCGATGGCGGCGAGGCTGGGTTTCAGACAGGTAGGCAAACAGATCGACGAAGAAGACGGCCTGGAGTACGTCTTCGAGCTCGCCCGGCGCTAGACGTCGCTGCCAGGGCCGCCTGAGCCACCAATCCTGCGCTGCCACAACTCGTAGCCGCCGGCCAGCCCGATAGCTACCAGAGCAATGCCGAGGGCGAGTACGATCGCCCAGTCGCCACGGCCTGGGCTGGCGGCGGCCGGTTGGCCCCCCACCCCTCTCGCCGGCTTAACGTTCGCTAGTTCAATGGACGTGGCGCCTCCCACCGTGCCGTCGCCCGGGAGCACGGCACGTCCCGCCTCGGCCACTTGCTGACCACCCGCCGCATAGCGACGCGCTGATGCGGCTCCTGCCGGCCACGTCACGACCTCTGCAAAGCCTGGCGGCGTCTGGCGCAACGCGGCGGAATCGAAGTAGGCCACCGCGGCTCCGTCGGAAACCGGCCGTAGCATCAGACGGAACTTCAGGCTGGCGGCGCCGGGGGGCGCCTGCACAGGCCCCGTCGTAAGCATCTGGAATCCTCCATCACTGGCCGAAGCCGCCTCAACTGAATCGACAGAGCTGATCGCCTGGCCGCTGCCGTCCTCGCTTGCGTACCAGGACACACGTACGAAGGCCGACTCTGATCCCGGGCCCGCGACCACATGGGCTGACGCTTCGTAGTGCAGTCCTCCTCGCACGTTAACGGTCTGGTACGCCCATTTGGTGGACGACGTCCCCGAAATCAATGCGAGAGCCCGGAGCCCCTCAGTCCTGGGCTCTGTCACAGTGCTCATTTCGCCGCCCTGTTTCCGCCATCCGTAGGGAGTGCCGTCAAGCCGGAGCTGCTCGAAGCCGCCGTTGACGAGGTCCGAGAAGAAGCTGGGCTCGACGGCGGGAGCAGGTGTGGGCCCTGCGGTCGCGCCGGCCGGCGTGCGCGTCGGTGACGGCACAGGTGCTGGCGTACGAAGTGGGGTGGCAGTTGGAGGCGCCGGCGGCGACGTGACGACTGGAGTCGGCGGTGTCGTCGCCGGCGGCGGCGGAATCGCGGCGGGGCCTGAGAACACGAAGTCGTCCAAGTGCACACTGAATGCCGAATCCGCCTGCACGAGCACGCTCACTCGCGCCTGTCGCGCCGCCGCTGGTGACGTCCTCGCCCCCGTCGTCAGCGGATGGAAGGCGCCATCAGGATGCGATAGCCACGGGGAGTCCTCACTCAACACAAGCTGGCCGCCTTGGTCGAACCAGGAGACCCGCAAGAAGGCGCGGCCCAGGCCCGAGCCGGAACCGCCCACCCAGCCACTCAGCTCATAGCTCTGCACGGGCTGAACATCGACTACTTGAAACACTAACTGCGTTGTTGGCTGACCGCTTCCCGAAAAACGTGCGGCTAGGGCGCCGGTGTGTACGGGCGAATCCACCGTGTCCAGAGTGCCAGCGCTCACTGCCCAGCCTGAAGTCCCCGCCTCGAAGCCACCGTTGGCGAGCAGCTCTGACCCTCCGGCGCGGGGCCAGCCGGCGATCAGCAGGGCAGCGATGAGCCCGAACGTCGAAGCCGAGAGTCGAATCAACGGAATGGTTGAGGCGGGGCGAAAGAATCACTGCCATTCTATGCATCAGGCCGTCGATTGGAAAGTATCTGGACCGGCACTCTCAGAAAATTGATTGCTGAGGCCGTTCGCGCTCTCCTATAATCGAATCGATGGGAGATAGCGCTGCCGGACTGGAGGCCGCTGCGCCTTCCGCCGGAGGCGGGCGCGCGGCGCCGCGCGTCATAGCCGTGGACGGCTCCGCGGCTTCTGGGAAGAGCACAGTTGGCCGAAAGCTGGCCGAAAAGCTTGGCTACCCGTTCCTGGACACGGGCCTCATGTACCGCGCGGTCACTCTGGGCGCTCTCGAGCGGGGCGTCGACATCAACGACCAACATGCGCTGAGCCACCTCGCGGCCTCCATCCGCCTGGGGGTCGGCCCTCCGCAGCCTCGCTCGACCGAGACGTGCTCCATCAGCATCGACGGCTCGGACGTCACCTCTGAATTGAGGCGCGCCGATGTTGAAGGTTCGGTCTCGCTCGTTTCGCGCGTGGCCGGCGTCCGGGAGGCGCTCGTGCGGCAACAGCGCGAGATCGCGGGGCGGCAGGCGATGGTGATGGCCGGGCGCGATATCGGCACGGTCGTGCTGCCGGACGCCGACCTAAAGGTGTACCTTGACGCGTCAATCTCCGAACGCGCCCGCCGGCGGCACGCCGAGTTCGCGACTCACGGCCGTGCCGTCACGAGAGACATCGTTCTGGAGGATCTGCGCCGGCGCGATCAGATCGATAGCGAAAGAGCGGTCTCGCCGCTACGACCGGCCGCCGACGCGACAGTCATCGCTACTGATGGTCTGACGCAGGAGGAAGTGCTGGCCAGGGTCATGAGCCTCGTGGACGGTGCTTCATGATCGACCGTCTTCAAACGATTTTCTACTGGGTCAACGTGTGGACGTGGATCAAGTCCCTCCTGTTCATCGTGACCAGCCGCGATGTCCGCGGCCTCAAGAACATCCCGCGCGACGGCGGTTTGATCCTAACCTGCAACCACTTCAGCGTCGGTGATCCGCCAATTCTAACCGGCATATTCCCTCGTCGCGTCGTGTGGATGGCGAAGCAAGAGTTGTTCGACTTCCCCATCTTCGGAAAGCTGTACAACATAGGCGGATTCATCCCCGTCCGGCGCTTCGAGGGCGATCTGCGGGCGATCCGACGGTCGCAGGCTGCGCTGCGTCGCGGCCATGTGCTGGGCATGTTCCCGGAAGGGACACGCAGCGGCGGCAGGCTAGGAGCCGGCGAGCTGGGGACCGCGCTTATCGCTCTCAGGACAGGAGCGCCCATCCTGCCGGCCGCCATCTGGGGTACCGAGCACGTGAAGCTTCCCAGAGATATCTTGAGGCGGACGCGAGTCCACGTGCGGTTCGGGAAGCCGTTCCGTCTTCCGCAGGCGGCTCGGATTACGAAAGACCAGGTCGCGGGCGGAACCGAGCAGATCATGCGCCGGATAGCGGACCTCCTGCCGGCGGAGTATCGTGGCGAACACGGTGGCAGGTCACCGGCGACGCCAACGCCTGCGCGCCGCGTAGCGCGGGCGAGGAAATAGGTACCTAAAATGCGAGTGATTCTAGCCCATCCCCGCGGCTTCTGTGCCGGCGTCGAGCGCGCTATCGACGTCGTTGGGGAAGCGATTCGCGTGTTCGACGCGCCCGTCTACGTCCGTCACGAGATCGTGCACAACCAGCGCGTCGTGGACGACCTGCGCTCGAAAGGCGCCGTATTCGTCGAGGACGTGGACGAGATCCCGGCCGGGGCGGTGGCGGTGTTCTCCGCCCATGGCGTGTCAAGGGCGGTCAAGTCCGAGGCGAACAGTCGCAGTCTCCGCGCAATAGACGCGACCTGCCCGCTCGTAACCAAAGTCCACCGGCAGGTCCTGCGCCTCCACCGCCTCGGATATGAGATTCTACTCATCGGGCACGAAGGCCACCCCGAGGTCGAGGGAACGCTGGGGCAACTCTCGAACGGCATTTGCATCGTGCAGAGCATTGACGAGGCGGAGCGCGTCGCGGTGCGCAATCCGGAGAAAGTGGCTTACGTGACGCAGACGACGCTTTCGCTGGATGACACCGAGGAGATCCTGCGCGCGCTCCGGCGGCGGTTCCCCTCGCTCCAGGACCCGCCTACGGACGATATCTGCTACGCGACACAAAATCGCCAGGTGACCGTCAAAAGGCTGGCGGGGATGGTTGACATCGTGATCGTGATCGGCGCCGCTAACTCGTCGAACTCCAACCGCTTGGTGGAGGTAGCGCAATCGCTTGGCGTACCGGCCCGTCGCGTCGCCTCCTTCGATGAGCTGAAGCCGGAGTGGTTCCGAGACAAGCAGATTGTGGGCGTAACCGCCGGCGCTTCTGTGCCGGAGGTGCTGGTTGAGGAAGTGGTCCAGTACTTTCGCAGCGAGTTTGGCGCCGAGGTGGAGGAGGACGCAGGCGGTATCCGGGAGGACGTCTACTTCCCCCTACCGCTCGAACTAAGAACGGCCGGCAGCGCCCGGGCTACCCCGAAACTCTGACTATCGCCTGAACGTTCCTAATAAAGATCAGCAGCCGTACAGTTAGAGAGGCGTTCAGTTATGTGCGGAATCATAGGGTACGTGGGCGAACGAGAAGCGGCGCCTATCCTCCTCGATGGGTTGTCACGTTTGGAGTATCGCGGCTACGATAGCGTGGGCATTGCCGTGCTGAATGGCAGCGGCGAAATCGCCATTCACAAGCGGGTCGGCAAGCTCGACGGTCTCGCATCGACCCTGACCGACCGCCTGCCATCCGGCCGCCAGGGGATTGGGCATACGCGATGGGCCACGCACGGTAAGCCGAGCGAAGTCAACGCCCACCCTCACACCGACTGCGGCGGCGACGTGGTCGTCATACACAACGGAATCGTTGAGAACCACGAGGAGCTAAAGCAAGGGCTGATCGGCAGCGGCCACCGATTCGCGTCGGAGACCGACACGGAAGTAATCCCGCATCTGCTCGAGGAGCAGTTGCGCGCGGGCAACGACCTTCATAAGGCATTGGAGCAGGCCATCAAACAGCTATCGGGCGCCCACGCGATTCTGGCAATGAGCAAGGGCGAAGCGGGCACCATAGTGGCGGCGCGAGCCGGAAACGCGGGAGGAGTGGTCATCGGCTACGGTCACGAGGAATGCTACCTCGCCAGCGATCTTCCCGCGCTGCTGCCGCATACAAGGCGCGTTGTCTACCTGAAGGACGGTGACGTCGCCCGCGTGACCGGCGGACGCGTTACCTACAGACATGATGGCCGTGCGGTCGAGCGGACGGCCCAGGAAGTGCCGTACGACCCTGTCTCGGCCGCAAAGGGCAGCTTTAAGCATTTCATGCAAAAGGAGATCGCGGAGCAACCGGAGGCGATCCTCAACACGCTGCGCGGGCGCGCCGTCTTCTCCGAGTCCAGGGTGGAACTGGAGGACCTGAAGCTGACGCGGACGCAGTTCCGCAAGATCAACCGCGTCGTGCTCGTCGGCATGGGCACGAGCCTTCACGCGGCGA
>CAYZLC010000002.1:0-8928 GCA_964479365.1 uncultured Dehalococcoidia bacterium | reverse complement strand
CGCGGGCGGCGACACGGTGGCGGCACGCGGCTACATCGAGCGCATCGCCGCAATACCGGCGGAGATCGATAACGCCTCCGAGCTGCGATACCGCGGACCGATCATCGGCCCGGAAACGCTCGTCGTTTCGCTGAGCCAGTCGGGTGAGACAGTGGATACGCTGGCCGCCATGGAGGAAGCGAGGGACAAGGGCTGCCTGCAGGTAGCGATCTGCAACGTCGTCGGCAGCGAGGCGACGAGGGTCGCGGACGGTGTTGTCTACACACGCTGCGGGCCCGAGATTGGCGTGGCAAGCACCAAGACCTATCTCGCCGGTATCTGCGCTCTCTACCTGCTGGCGTGCTACCTGGGCCAGGAACGCGGCCTGATCGACCGCGAGCGCCAGGGCGGGCTTCTGGCCCCGCTGGCACGTCTGCCCTACCTGGCCGGCGAGGTGGCGAACCGCGGCGCAGAGTACGAACGGCTGGCGCACAAGTTCTTCCGCTGCAACAACTTCCTGTTCCTGGGCCGCGGCCTTCAATACCCTGTGGCGATGGAAGGTGCGCTGAAGCTGAAAGAAGTGAGCTACATCCACGCCGAGGGGTACCCGGCCGGCGAGATGAAACACGGCCCGATCGCCCTGATCGACCGTGAGATGCCGGTCATCGCCCTCGTACAACAGGACGGACTGCGCGATAAGATGATGAGCAACATCGAGCAGGTCAAGGCCAGGGAGGGCACCGTCATCGCCATCGCCACGGAAGGGGATCAGGAGATCGCGGACAAGTCAGACCACGTTGTCTACGTCCCGAAGGTGTCAGATTTGCTCGCGCCTGTGTTGACTTCGATCCCGCTCCAGATGTTCGCCTACCATGTGGCCGTCCGGCGGGGCTGCGATATCGATCAGCCGCGCAACCTGGCGAAGACCGTAACGGTCGAATAGCAGACATCAGTGACAGCGATCGCCTGGTTCGACGAGGTCGGCAAAGACGACGTAGGCGTGGCCGGCGGCAAGGGCGCCAATCTCGGCGAGCTAACCCGCGCGGGCCTCAGCGTACCGCCCGGCTTCATCGTGAAAGCAGCGGCCTACTTCGTACTCCTCGAGCAATCGGGGATTCGCTCCCGCATCGCCGCGGTCCTGTCCGGCCTCGATCCGCCGAACAATCAGCAGCTCACTGCCTCAGCGGATGAGATCAAGCGACTGCTCGAGGATGCCGCCGTCACGCCCGATGTCGCCGGCGGTATCTCCGAAGCCTGCGAGCGGCTCGACAGCGATCAGCTTGCGGTAAGAAGTTCTGCCACGGTCGAAGACCTGGCGGAGGCATCCTTCGCCGGCCAGCATCGCACCTTCCTCAACGTCCGCAGGGACCGCGTCGAGCAGGCAGTGCGAGGCTGCTGGGCGTCCCTGTTCGAGCCGCAGGCGATCGCTTACCGGGCGCAAAGGGGGTTCGACCATCTCGAAACGGCAATGGCCGTTGTTGTCCAGCGGATGGTGCAGTCAACGCGTTCCGGCGTGATGTTCACGATGCACCCCGTAACCGGCGACGCGGGCAAGATCATCATCGAAGCCGTCTACGGCCTGGGCGAAGCGGCCGTGTCCGGCGTCGTCACGCCGGACTGCTACATCGTCGACAAAGCTTCGCTGGCGATCGAAGAAAGGGAAGTCGCGCATCAGGACACGCAACTCGTAAGAGATGCCGCTGCGGGCGCGGACAACGAACCGAACGTCTGGATCAGCGTGGCGTCTGACCGGGCCCGCCTCCAGAAGCTGAGCGACGATGAGATCGCGACCGTCGCCGACCTCGGACGGCGCGTCGAGGCGCACTATGGCTCGCCGCAGGACATCGAGTGGGCGGAAGAAGGCGGATCGTTCTTCCTGGTGCAGTCGCGGCCAGTCACCGCCGGAATGTAGCGCCGCCAATCACTTCAAGTTAAGAGAACTTCGGACTAGAATCGTTCCCGATGGACCTGTCGGCCGTTCGACGACGCCTGGAGGAGCGAGAGCGCACGCTCTCGCCCTACGCCTCAAGGAGCTTCGAGACGCGCGGGCGTGAGACGCCGGAGGCGCCTTCTCCAGTGCGCACCGAGTTTCAGCGTGACCGGGACCGCATTCTCCACTGCAAAGCGTTCCGGCGCTTGAAGCACAAGACGCAGGTGTTCATCGCGCCGGTGGGGGACCACTTCGTGACCCGCCTTACTCACACGCTGGAGGTGGCGCAGATCGCACGCACGATAGCGCGCGGGTTGAACCTGAACGAGGACCTGGCGGAGGCGGCCGCTCTCGCCCACGACATCGGTCATCCTCCGTTCGGACATGCCGGAGAGCAGGCGCTGGCAGACCTGCTGCCGGAAGGGTTCCGGCACGCCGAGCAGAGCCTGCGCGTAGTCGAGAAGCTGGAGCGGCTGAACCTGACCTGGGAGACCAGGGACGGCATCGTCAACAGCTCCAAGGTGCGGGAGGATATCTTCGCAGAGGGCTACGGGACGCCGTCGACGCTCGAAGGCCAGATCGTGAAGGTATCGGACGCCGTCGCGTACATCAACCACGATATCGCCGATGCGATGAGGGCAGGCGTGATCGCCGAGGAGGAGCTGCCGAATGAAGTGTCGGAAGTGCTTGGGAAGAGACACTCAGAACGCATCGACACGCTGGTCTGTGACATCATCGAGAATTCATGGGCGGCTACGGGTGAGACAGCCGGCGTTCCGGTAGCTGAGATCCGCATCGGCATGAGCGACACCGTGTCCGCCGCCGCGAATACGCTCCGTGAGTTCATGTTTCAGCGCGTCTATCTCTGGGAAGGCCGGAGGGAGGAAGCCGAACAGGCGAAGCGGGTCGTCTCGCTCCTCTACGGTCATTTCATGCGAAATCCAGACGCGGTGCAGACGGAATTCGGGGTTCAGTCAGACCCGCTCTGGCGTCGTGTAGCCGACTACGTATCCGGCATGACGGACCATTTCGCTCTAGCCAGCGCTGACCGGTTGAAAGGGCCGCTACGGGACTAGCGCGGCGCGCGGCGCGCGGCCCGTGCCCACGACGTGTGTGACCCGCCGGTCACAGAAACATTCTTTCTAGATTGCGCTTGAACGGCGAAACTTTCGGGGCCGCCCGTTGTTATATAATATGGGTGTACCAGAGCGAGTTCATCGTTCCCCCGCCGACCGTCCCACGTTTGCCCGCATGCCCCGTTTTGAGGGCGTGCTTGCATCAGCCCGAAAGATGCCACCCGTGAATGAGGTTGAGGAAGTCAAGGCGCGACTCGACATCGTAGATGTTATCGGCCAGTACGTGCAATTGCAGAAGGCTGGCCGTTCGTTCAAGGCACCCTGCCCCTTTCACAACGAACGAACACCCTCATTCATCGTGACGCCGGAGAGGCAGAGCTGGCACTGTTTCGGCGCCTGTGGCACGGGCGGCGATGTGATCACGTTCGTAATGAAGAAGGAGGCCTTAGAGTTCCCGGAAGCTTTGAAGATGCTGGCTGAACGAGCCGGCGTTAGGTTGCACGAACGTCGCGTCTCCGAACAGGAGGACCGGCGGCGCCGGCGGCTATACGCCGCGAACGACGCAGCGGCCGAATGGTACCGGCATCTTCTGCTCAACGCCGACGCGGCGCGGGCCGCTCGAGCATACCTGGAGCGGCGCGGGATCGATGAAGGGACGGCCCAGAGCTTCGGCCTCGGCTTCAGCCCACCGGCCTGGGAAGGCCTGCGCGACAATCTGCGCGAACGAGGGTTCAGCGATGAGGAGCTCCTCCGCGCCGGGCTACTCGTACAGGGTGACTCCGGGCTGCACGACCGCTTCCGGGGGCGCCTCATGTTCCCAATCGAAGACGAGAAAGGACGCCTGGCTGGCTTCGGAGCGCGGGCGCTGGACGATAGTCTGCCCAAATACATCAACACCTCGCAGACGCCAGCGTACGACAAGAGCGGCCTCTTGTACGCACTCAAGCGAGCCACGGCAGGCATTCGTCGCGAAGGCCGAGCCGTGATCGTTGAAGGCTATATGGACGTAATCGCAGCCCATCAGCACGGCTTCGATAACGTTGTGGCGTCCATGGGGACGGCCTTAACTGAACGACAGGTACGACAACTGAGGAAGGTCACGGGCGAAATTGTGCTGGCACTCGACGCCGATGCGGCGGGTACGTTGGCCTCCGCAAGAGGCGATGACGTCATAAGCAAGGCTCTCGCGGGCGAGGCGGTGGTCCCGGTGGTGGAGTGGACGGGTCTGGTGCGATATCAGGAAACAACGGGAGTCGCAGTATATGTGGTGGTGTTACCTGAAGGCCGGGACCCGGACGACGTCATCCGGGACAAGCCGGAAGACTGGCGGGGCTTAGTCGAAGGGGCAATCCCCGTGCTGGACTTTCGTCTTGACGCTCTCGCCGCTTCGCACGATCTCTCAACGCCGTCGGGTCGCTCGCAGTTGGCGCAGGAGTTCCTTCCCGTGCTGGCAGCGGTGACGGACCCAGTTGTTCGCGCGCATTATCTGCAGCGCCTCGGAAGGTTCTCGTTGACGGGCGAACGCGAGTTGAGCGCCATGCTCACGCCCGTGAATCGCCGCAAGAGCGCAAGGCCAACGGCAGCGGAGCCGGCACTCGCTCCGATGCGGGGGGATGCGAGGGAGGAGTTCCTGCTTGCGCTGCTGTTACGATATCCTGGCCTCCGCGAGGATGCTCTCGACACACCTGATGAACTCCTCTGGAGCAGTGAGAACCGCGCGATTCTGAGCGCCTGGAAGAACGTAACCGCAGACGGAGAGGTTTCTGACCAAACAGAAGCCGTAAAGAGCGCGCTTCCGGCGGAACTTATACCTTATGTCGAGCGTCTAACCTTCCGGAAACTTCCGGAGTACGATCTGAAGGAGGCGCGCAAAGCGCTGATGGATTGCGTCCAACGCCTGGAACGGCGCCGTCTCGAGGCGAAGAAACAGGCGATCGGCTCGCTGCTCGCGGAACGGGAAGCCGAGATCGGCGCCTCAATTCTTGCGGAGGCGGCGGCCAGCCAAGAAATTGATGACGAACGGGTATTGGAGGCGGTGAGCCTCCAGGCCCAAGATATGAGGACAGGACTGAGATTGCATGGGAGAGATAACTATGACGGCCCTAACGCCGTTGAAACAGGAAGCAATGATTAATCATTTTGAAGAAGACCCCGATCTCCTCGAACGCAGGCAGCGTCGTAGCCGCTTGGCCGACGACTTACTCGAGGACATCGTCGACGACGCTGACGCCGATGTCGACGACGCCACGGAGGAAACTGCCGAGACTCAAATCGAAGCGCGCACGCAAATCAGTGAAGACGAGGACGCCAGTCCCGTAACTCGCGTCGCTACCCGTTCACCGATAGAGATGGAGGAATGGGGGGAGGCGCCAGACAAGCTGGACGAAGCTGAACCGGAGATCGGTGACATTGAGCTGGAAGAGGGCATCGACGACCCCGTGCGGATGTACCTCCGCGAAATCGGCAAGGTCAGCCTGCTGACGGCCGACGACGAGAAGAAGCTCGCCCGCTCGATGGAGGAGGGTGACTACATTCAGCGTATCGAGCGGGCCCACTTCGAGGAGTTCGGACGCAACGCCCGCGCCGTGGATGTGCTTGTCCGTCTGGTGCAGGATCTCTACGAGCTGCAGAAGCCGGTCGGCATCCTGACCAAAGAGTTGGGTGTGGGCAAGCTAGCGCCGGCAGAGCTCATTATCAACGAGGAGTTCCGCAGGATCGTGGACGCTGAGGTCAACGTGGAAATGGCCGAGAAGCTGGCCGCTTCCCTCAAGATCGAGGAGCCGGACGCCGAACGGCTACTGATCCGCATCTCCATCGTGACGCACATCTTGACGCCTGAAATGGTCTCCTGGGCAATGCAGACGATGGGTGGCGACGGCCGGATACCGCAGCCGCCAGAAGGACTGGCGGACAAGCTGCAGCCGTATGAAGACAAGGCCCGCGCGCACTTTCAGCGCCTGAAAGACGAAGGCTACCGGGCGGAGAAGCGCCTGACGGAAGCCAACCTGCGCCTGGTCGTTAGCGTGGCCAAGAAGTACATCGGCCGGGGCATGTCCCTGCTGGACCTGATCCAGGAAGGCAATATCGGCCTCATCCGCGCCGTCGAGAAGTTCGACTACCGCAAGGGCTTCAAGTTCAGCACCTACGCCACCTGGTGGATCCGGCAGGCGATCACGCGCGCTATCGCCGATCAGGCGCGAACGATCCGCATACCCGTGCACATGGTGGAGACGATCAACAAGCTCGTTCGCATCAGCCGCCGACTCGTACAGGAGTACGGCCGCGAGCCGTCGAGCGAGGAGATCGGCCGCGGGATGGAGATCATACCGGAGAAGGTGCGCGAGATCATCAAGGTCTCACAGGAGCCGGTTTCGCTGGAGACGCCCATTGGCGAGGAGGAAGACTCACACCTTGGCGACTTCATCGAGGACCAGGGGACGATGGCGCCGGCGGAAGCCGCCTCGCACCAGCTGCTGAAGGAGCAGGTACAGGAAGTCGTCGCCTCGCTCACACCACGTGAGCAGAAGGTGCTCATCCTGCGCTTCGGTCTCGAGGATGGCCGCAGCCGCACGCTGGAAGAGGTGGGCCGGGAGTTCAACGTAACGCGGGAGCGCATCCGCCAGATAGAGGCGAAGGCGCTACGCAAGCTACGCCATCCGTCTCGTTCGAAGAAGCTGAAGGATTACCTGGAGTAGGAGGCTGCTCCCGTGAAATTCTTGGTCACCCTCGAAAAGGGTGAAGACGGTTACTACGTCGTCGAGTGTCCGTCTCTGCCCGGGTGCCTCAGTCAAGGAACCACGACAGAAGAGGCGATGGCCAACATTCGCGAGGCAATAAAGGGTATCTTGGACCTTCGCAGAAGGAAGGGCCTCCCACTGCCGTCGCTTGAAATCTCGGAAGTCGAAATCGCGGTTTAGTGCGGTTACCCCTCCTGTCGGGTCGGGAAGCTGCACGAACCCTTGCGCGCCGGATTCCTCTTCGACCACCAGCGAGGCAGTCATATGATCCACTACCGCGACGCGGACGGTCGGCACCTCTCCATCCCGGACTACCGCCAAATGGACCGCAGCCTCCTTCACAGACTTATCAGGCAGGCCGGAATGACGCCTGAGGAATTCGTTCAGCTTCGCCGCCGTCGGAGAAGCTGAACGAATCTACCTAGAGTGAGCGCAGATCAATCCCCTTCCGGGAACGTTCGCACGTACGGCACGTCCTTAGACTTCTCGTATGGGAGCGACTCCCAGAACTTGACGCCCATCTCCTGCTTCGTGGCCGCGAGCGCGTAGATGCGGCGCGCGCCGCGGGCTCGCAAGCGGCGCGCGATCTCGTCCGTCAACTTGCGGGCGAGGCCAAGGCGGCGGAAGTCCGGGTGCACCGCCAGCCGGTAGATGTGACCCCGCCAGTTATCCCACCCGCCGAGCACCGAGCCGACGAGCCGCCCTTCACTCTCGGCGACGAGAAGCAGGTCCGGAGACTTTTCTGTGACCATCCGCAAGTGCTCGGGCGTGTCGGTGATCGAGGGGCCGGAACCGGTCGCCTTCCAGAGGTCCAGGAGCGCTCCGGCCTCGACCTCGCGGGCCGAGCGAATCTCGAACTGAGTCATGGCTAGGAATTGTACGGCAATTGACCGCCGCGGGGCAGTTCCCTAGCATCTGAGTAGAGGGAATGCAATGCCGGTATACGAATACGTCTGCACTGATTGCGACACAAAGTTCGAACAGCTGCGGCCGCTGAGCAGGATGGACGACCCCGCGAGTTGCCCTCGCGGTCACTCCACCGGGCAGCGCGTGTTGTCGATCTTCGCCGCGCTGGCCAGGGACGCTTCCGGAGAGGCTGTCCAGGTCGGCGACGGTTGTGGAGGCTGTGGCGGCGGGTGTACGAACTGCGCGTGTAGCGCGAACTAGAGCCGCGGCGTGACGATCGTAGGGACAAGGCTCTAGCCCTGTCCGCTGCGCTCCGAATTGGGAAGGCGATCCTCGATCCAGACAGGTCTTTCGATGCCGCGGCATCGCGGACAGACCTAAACGTAACTGTCCGTGGAGGGATGACGTCTAGCGGAAGTAGTGTCGCGGGCTAGGCGAGGCCAGCTTCGGCCGCGAATGCCCTTCTGGACCGGCGACCGCAGGCGCTGGTAGGGCGATTCTTTCGACGAACCGCGAGCGGCTCAGCACGAGGTATGCGGTGGACGCTCCGAGCATCAACAGCGCCTCGAGCAGTGTAGACATCACGATCAGCGTCGTGATCTTCTGCCAGAAAGCCTCCGGGAACATCTGGATGAGATGGTCTGTTCGCGGGTCCAGTTGCCAGAAATCGTTACTGAACGCCAGCACGTGGAACTCCGTCCAGGCCGAATCGAAACCGGAAGCCACCACCAGCCCCGCTGCACCCAGGATGCCGCCGGTGAGCAGCGCTGCGCAGAGCAAGGCCATTGCCAGCGCCCGCGGGGGCCAGATCACCAGCATGACAACGGCCAGGGTAAGGACCGTGGCTACGCTTATGATCTGTACTGCGAAAAGCACCTGCAATAGGTCTCGCACATCGGCCATGTGCGCCGCCTCTCTGGCGTTGAACAACGGTCCCGCCACGCCTCGGTTGTTGCGAACCTTGATCGCCAAAGGGCCAGCATCATCCGCCGTGAGGTAGTGCTGGATCTCATCGTTGGCACGAAGCAGTTCTTCTTGCGGGATGCCGGAGGCCTCCGACGCGTCATATGTCCGCACGGAGTAGTCGTACACTGCCTGCTCCGACACCGCGACGCGGATGTTCGTGGTGATGAGAGCGACAGGCACCGCCAAGATGAAGAGCCCTATTGCTAGAGCCCGAACGAGACCCAGTGCAGCCTCCCTTCAATATGCCCGAAGCGGGTTTCTATATTTCATCGTAGGTATGGTTCTTCCGCTTTGTCAACGATTTTAACGACCGGTTATCATGCGGATATGCGTT
>CAYZLC010000001.1:5225-25623 GCA_964479365.1 uncultured Dehalococcoidia bacterium | reverse complement strand
GAGACGTTCCTCTAGGTCGTATGGTTGCTCAGTCATCTCCACGAGGCTGTCGTCGTTTTGGATGAGGTATATGCCTCCAGCCATCGCTTAGATCACCGCCGCAGCCACACTAAGTATCGGCGGGAGGGTGCCGGGGAGGCGCTGCCAGTGTTCGCCGCGGTCGGGGCTGGCGTAGACTTCGCCGTTGCTGGTGCCCACGTAGACGCCCTCTGAGTCGAGGCCGTCGGTGTCCAGCCCTTCGCGGTAGACGCTCTGGTAGTCGTTCGGGCCGGGCAGGCCCTTCGTCAGCGGCTGCCACGACTTCCCGGCGTCCTCAGTCCGGTAGACAGCGAACTGGCCGAGCGAAACGCGGAAGTTGTCTTGCCCGTAGTCCAGCGGCACGACGAATACCCCGTCCGGATCGTGGTGCGTGACGGCGATTGGGAAGCCGTGGAACGACGGCAGCCCCTCCGTCACATCCGACCACGTCGCCCCGGCGTCGTCCGAACGGAACACGCCGAAGTGCGCCTGTCCCCAGAGGCGGTCCGGGTTCTTGGGGTCCAGCCGCATCCGGTGCAGCTCATCAATGGCGGCAGGGTCCTTGCCCGGGGGCAGCCCCGAGGACTCCGGCATCTCTTGCACCAGCTCCGCCAAAAGCTTCTTCCCGATCGGGTTCGTCACGATCGCGTTTTGGGAGAACAGTTCCCACGTTTCGCCGTTGTCCTTCGATTCGTAGGAGCCGCCGGCGCCGACGCAGAGAAAGATGCGCTTCGGATCGTCCGGATGCACATGGATCGAGTGGATGCAGGAGTCGCCGCCGCCGGTGCCCGTCCAGTACTTACGGTTCGAGTGCCGGTTGATGGCCTCCACCGGACGCCACGACTGCCCCCAGTCCTCGCTCCGGAAGAGCCCCGCCGGCTGTGTCCCCGCGAAGACGACACCCGGCTCGCTATGGTGTCCGGGTTGGACGTTCCAGATGTTGCCGATAACTCCCGCCGCCGTGTTGTCCCAATCGCCCGGCACGCCGGGAGGGGCGCCGGACTTCTCTTTGTACTCTTTCATGTCGGGCGCGAACGCGAGGTCCTTGCTCCGGTAGTCCCACGTCTTTCCGCCGTCCTCGCTCTTTGCGACGGATGGTCCCCAGGCCCAGTGGTTCGCCGCCGCGTACATCCGCGGCGTCGAATCACGCGTGTCCGCCGCCATGTGGTAAAACGACCAGCCGGGCAGGATCGGCTCCGAGACCTCCCACTTCTGCCGCTTCTCGTCCGAGGTGTAGACGAACCCCGCCTTCTTCGTCCCAACCAGGACCTTTACTTGAGACGGCATGGCAACCCTCCTGTTTTATTTCTTTGTCGACGATGCGCGCGACGGGTTGATTTGCCTCCGGATAGTCGCTGAATCATAGTAAACGCGCTCGCAGACGAGGCCTGTTCCTTCGAAGATGAAGAACGCGGTCATGCGGCACTTGAACTCGCGGCCTGTCGGCTCGAGATGCCCGAGTGGGCCCTTGTGCGTGCCCAGCAGCCAAAACTCGACGATGACGGCGTTGTCGGCGTGGCGGAGGGAGATGATCTCGTTGCGTTGGTCGGGGAATGCGGCCCGCGACTCCCGGTGGTAGCGCGCGACCTCGGCCGGACCTTCGTACACCTCTCCGGTGGCAATGAGCTCATATCGGGGGTGCGAGAAGGTGTCGAGCGCGCGCCCCATCGCCAGGGCGTTCTCGGCCTCCATGTGCTCCCGCACGATTCGTTCGCGCTCCCGGCGTGCCTCGGCGTCAGACATCGGCCAGATGAGCCTACTACAACCAGAAGGCGCACTACAACGACTCGATGTCCCAATTTCGCGCGGAAGACGGCCGGGTGCGCCTATTGCGTCAGCAGCCCGGCGTCCAACACGAACTGCGACCCGGTTATAAAGCGCGCCCGCTCAGACGCGAGGTACAACACCGCCTCCGCCACATCTTCCGATTCGATCCACGGTACCGGCAGCAGGTTCCCTGCCGAACGCTCGCCGATCTCCAGCGGCGTCAATCCCTCGAGCGCAGCCAGACCGTCGTTCATCGGCGTGTTCAC
Organism: uncultured Dehalococcoidia bacterium; assembly: GCA_964479365.1. GTDB lineage: Bacteria > Chloroflexota > Dehalococcoidia > SM23-28-2 > RBG-16-64-32 > CF-163. The sequence continues at coordinate 23,572 of CAYZLC010000001.1, read as the reverse complement.
GCCGGTTGGATGAATGGAGACGACGCGGATGCCGTGCGGCGCCAGTTCGATCGCCCAGGACTTTGTGAGGCCGACGAGCCCGAACTTCGAGGCCGCATAGTGGCTCAGCCGGTTCATCCCCCGCAGCCCGGCCACGGATGAGTTGTTGATGATGACTCCGGAAGCCTGCCTGATCATCACAGGAATCACCCGCCGCGCCACCAGCCAGGCGCCTTTGAGGTTGATGTCCAGCATCGCGTCCCACTCGTCCTCGCTCAGCTCGTGCGCCAGGCCGTACGCGCAGATGCCTGCGTTATTGAAGAGGACGTCGATGCGCTCGAACTCCGCGACGGTCGCCTCCACCGCGCGCGTGATCGCAGCGTCGTCCCGCACGTCCCCCTCGAATGCGAGGCAGGCGGACCCAGCGTCCGCGCACTCGCGCTGGAGGCTGCGGAGGTCATCCTCGGAGCCGAGCGAGTAACCGGGATAGTCGAGCTGCCGCGCGACATCGAAGGCGGCGATACGCGCGCCCGCTTTGGCCAGTAGGAGCGCCGTGGCTCGTCCCTGACCGTGTGCGGCGCCGGTGATGAACGCTACTTTGCCGTCAAACTCACCGGTTGCTGTCATTCTGAGCCCATACTAACGGAATGCCGCCGGCCGTCCCGCGAGATTCGTCATCAATGTCGCGCCTCCACTCAAGAGCGAAGAATCTCGGCGGCTGCGCTCAAGACGACGCCTCGCTCTGAGCGGCAGAAACGCCCGCGCCCTTGCCGTGCGTCAGGTACTCGTCGAGGTCAACTTCAAGCGCGTTGTTGAACACGTTCGTCGCGACCATCATCGCCCCAAACGCCGTCAGCGCCGTGATCTGATCGTCCGTGAACAGCGCGGCGAGCCTCGCGTAGAGGTCGTCCGACACCCGCGCGAACGGCTGGGCCAAGCATTGGCCGAACTCGACCACGACCTGCTCGCGCTCGTCCAGCGCGAGTTCGTCGGGGTTGACTCCGGCGTCGATCAGCGCGCGGCGAAAATATGTCGAGCAGATGAGACAATCGGTTCCGGCTGAGATGGCGTGGGAGAAGAGGTCGGTGAGCCGCTCACCGAGGAACGGCTGGACGGTGTCGCGCAGGTCGTACCACGTCATGAGTGCATTGAAGGCAGGCAGCGAGTGCAGCAACGTGGCCTTCATGTTGGTGACGCGCCCAAAGCGCTTCTCCGCCTCCTCGTGCGCCTCCCGGACGTCCGGCGATGCAGAATCGTAGTCGATGGGACGGATACGCGCCACTACCGCTCCTCCTCCCTGGCTTATCCCTCGGCTTCGCTAGTCCCGCCCCGCGCGCAATCGCCAATAGTCCGTCACGCGCCGCAGCGCCTTCGCCGCCGCTTGGAAGCTGCCGAAGGTTGCGATGCCACGCTCGATGAGCTTTGAACGGATATCCGCCATCACGTCTTCGACATGGCCGGGGTGAGCGATGGCGATGAACGGCTTCGTCGACCGCTCCTTATGCGCGGCAAGCGTGGCCACCATCTGGTCGAGCATGGCGGGGTTCTCACGCAGCCGCCGGGCGATGAAGCTCGCGCCCACCTCCATCGCGATCGCGTCGACGTGATCGTCCTCTTCGAGGATGTCGAACAGCTTCTGGAGGTTGCCCGGGACGAAGCCCATACCGATCGTGCCGCCGGCGTCGAGGGGGTTGCGGTAGCTGCCCCCGATGATGTTGAAGAAGGAGGACAGCTTCTCGTAGGAGCCGGTTGTCAGCAGCGGCACCTCCAGCCCCTCGCGCTCGAAGGCGTCCGTGATCACGACAGACTGGCCGCCGGTCATCGCGATCAGCCCCATGCGGCGCCCTGTCGTAGACTTGGCGTAGACGAGCGCGTTGACGGCGTCGATCGTCTCGTCGAGGTTTTCGGTCTGAACGACGCCGGCCTGGCGCATCGCGGCGTCCCAGATCGCGGGGGCTGTCGCCAGCGAAGCAGTGTGCGAGTAGACAGCGCGTGCGCCGGCGTTCGTCACGCCGCCCTTCCAGACGACGACAGGCTTGTGGCGCGCCGTCTCGCGCAGGACGCGGAAGAAGCGCCGGCCGTCCTTCATCCCCTCGATGTACATTGCGATGACCTCGGTCTCGGGGTCGCTTGCCAGGTACTCGATGTAATCGGGCGCGTCGAGGATGACGGCGTTGCCGAAGCTGACCGATTTTGAGCATTTTACGCCGCGCACGCCGCCGACGAGCGAGAAGTTGATGCAGTGCGTGCCGCTCTGCGAGATGAAGCCCACGTTGCCGGCATCGCCGGCGGCTTGATCCGTGCTGTGCCGGACACCGAGCTTGCGGTTGTAGATTCCCATGCAGTTAGGGCCGATGAGGAGCAGGCCGGCCTCCCGTGCCATCTGCGTGATCTGCTCCTGGGCTGCGATGCCGTCATCCGTCTCCGTCTCGGCGAAGCCGGAGGTGAACAGCGCGACGGCGCCGACCTTCTTCTCGATGCAGTTGGCGATGATGCGAGAGGCCACCGGACGAGGCACCGCGCAAACGACATAATCGATATCGTCCGGAATCTCGAGCAGGCTCCTGTAGTTGGGGACAGCCATCGCTTCTATGCCCAGGATCTCGTTCGGGTCCACCTGCACAGAGTAGACTTTGCCCTCGAACGTCTTCATGCAGTTGAGCCAGAGATACCCCATCCCCCGCTTGTCGCCGACGACGGCGACGGTGCGCGGGTTGAAGGCGCGGTCGAGGCGCTTAACGAGATCTGAACGGGGTTCGGCGGTCTGGGTCATCTAGGGTGTTGTCTCCATGCCCCGCTCATCTTTCGAGAGCGTTGAGACGAGCGGCAAGAAATCAGTTCGTGATGCGCGGCATCGCCCCTTCCCGCTCATGGTGAGGCACTCGTACCATGAGCGGAGCGACCACGTCTCGCCTGCCTCATCCTCCGATGACGATGCGTGCATCCACCGCCAGCGCGCCGTCCGGGTAGGAGAAGACGGGGTTCAGGTCCAGTTCCTCGATCTCAGGGTGTGCCTCAACGAACTCCGAGACCTTCAAGACAAGCTTCTCGAGCGCGGCGAGGTCCGCAGGCGGTTGCCCCCGCACACCTTCGAGGACACGGAAGCCCTTGATCTCGCGGATCATCTGGCTGGCGTCCTTCGGCTCAAGCGGCACGATGCGGAAGGCGACGTCCTTGAGCACCTCGACGAAGATGCCGCCGAGGCCGAACATCATGACGGGCCCGAACTGCGGGTCTTTGCTCATGCCGACGATGACCTCGGTGCCCGTGGGCGCCATCTTCTGCACCGCCACTCCCTCGATGCGCGCGTCCGGCTGGGCCTTCTTCACCGCGGTAACGATCTCCTCGAAGGCGGTCTTGGTTTCCGCGGCCGACTCTAGTCCTAACCTCACGCCTCCGACGTCCGACTTGTGGGCGACGTCCTGTGAGACGATCTTAAGGACGACCGGGAAACCCGCTTTCTGCGCCGCCTTCGCGGCCTCGTTCGCGTCGCGGGCGAGCACGGCGAGGGCTACGGGTATTCCGGCCTCAGCGAGTACCTGCTTGGACTCGATCTCCGTGAGGAGGGTGCGGCCCTGGCTCCTGGCGTTACTGATGACTTTCGCGACGGACATGCGTCTTCCTGGCAGAAGTGGGTTCTTTCAGTATTGGCAGGCGGCCCTAGAAGCGCGCGGTGGGCTGAGCGGGAGGCCGGACGGTGCGGGTCATGGGACGGCGGTGGCTGTAGTTGGCGAAACTGCGGGTGGCGCCGCAGTGCTTGCAGCAGGCTTCGCTGGTCTCGCCGTTTGGGGTCTCGATCTGCCAGTGATGGGCACAGGTGACGAGCTCGGGGGCGCCTAATTCGAGGCGGAGGTCGGTCCGCTGCTCTATCGTCACGCGTCACCTCCCGCGCGAATTTCGCAGGTTCTTAGCCGCGCGCGAGCGATGTGAGAGGGGTCGGCGGGACGGAGCATCGGTGCCAACGGGCTTCCTCCTTCACGGGCGTATCTTGTTCGTACGGGCCTATCTCACCCGAGGGGCGACAAGGCGGGACCAACCTCAATATAACTGACTCGAAATGCCAGAACAATAGAACATCCGAGCGAGCGCTCGCTTTGTTTTCACGGATGCCGCCCTCGCCGGCGGAATTTTCGTCGATATCCGCCGCTATCGCTCGTCGCTATACTGAGCGGGGCACAGGCTTCGCACAAGTGTGCAAGGAGGCACAATGCTGTATATGTTCCTACTCTATTGGGACGAGAAGAACCCCCCGGCCCCACCAGAGGAAGTCATCGGGGAGCACTTCGCCTTCGCCCATAAAGCACGAGCCCGCGGCGCGTACGTCTGCTCCGAGGCGATCGGCGGCGCCGCGGCGGCGACGACGCTGCGTATCCGCGATGGCAAGACGGTCGTCACTGACGGGCCGTTCGCGGAGGCGAAAGAGGTCATGGGCGGGTTTTACATCCTGGACTGCAAGGACCTGGACGAGGCGCTGGAGTTCGCCGCCGGAATCCCGGACGCAAAGTACTTCGGGGTGGAGATTCGCCCGGTAATGCACGTACCGGATTGGGATTACGGGACCATGGGCGCCTACCGGCGGCAGTCGATGAATCTTGTGAACGAGCCGGCGTAAGCACAGTCGCAGGAGGTCATGTCAACGCGATACATGTTCCTAATCTACGAATCCGAATCGCTCCCAGCGCGGGAGTCAGCCGACCTTGGACCTGCTTACACCGCGTTCACCGAGGCGGTGCGCCAGATAGGGGTTCTCGTCGCGAGTGATGCTCTGGAGCTCACGTCTTCCGCCACGACTGTTCGCATTCGCAAAGGCAAAACAGTTACAACAGATGGGCCCTTCGCCGTGACGAAGGAGCAGCTTGGCGGTTACTACATCCTTGACTGCGCGACTTTCGACGAGGGGCTGGAGTACGCCGCTAAGATCCCATCTGCTCGATTCGGATCGGTCGAGGTACGCCCAATCGCAGAAGTGCCTCCAGCTCTGCGCGCGAACATGGATCGTTAGTCTGGGAGGGGAGGGCGTGCCAGCGCGTTTTCCGAGCGATCCGAACTCGATCCAAGAGGGAGTCAGACGATGCTCTACATACTGATGATCAACTACGATCCCAGCATTCCGTTTGAGGGACCGCTCTTGCGCCCCGAACACGCCAAGCTCGAGGCTGAATTCCGCCAGCGGGGCGTGTTCGTCTCCGGAGCAGGCCTGATGCCGGTCGCAGCAGGCGGCTCGGTCCGCATCCGCGGCGACAAGACGCTGAAGACTGATGGCCCGTTCGCCGAGACCAAGGAGGTGCTGGGCGGCTACTACATCGTCGACTGCACTGAAGAGGAGACCATGGAGATCGCATCGCGAATTCCCGTGGAATCGCGAAGCTGGGTAGACGTGCGCCGCATCGCCCTCTTTCATCCGAACCTCGAGAAGATAGCCGCGATCGGCCAGCCGGTCTAGGTGACGGCGAGAGAACACGCCGAGCGCGTCTTCCGCGAGGAATCAGGCCGCATTCTCGCGACGCTAATCCGCGTCTGTGGCGACTTCGATCTGGCGGAAGACGCGCTCCAAGAAGCTCTGACCACGGCGCTCGATCGCTGGCCACGCGATGGGATTCCCTCTAACCCGGGTGCCTGGATCACGACGGCCGCGCGTCGAAAGGCCATCGACCAGCTCAGGCGGAATCAGACCTTCGCGGAGAAGCGGCGGCTAATGGAGGCAGACGCGGCGCTCAACGCGCTGGAACGTAATGATGAAGGCGACGAAATGACGGAGCTACGGGACGACCGGCTACGCCTCATTTTCACCTGCTGCCACCCAGCGCTTGCGCAGGAAGCACAGGTGGCGCTGACGCTTCGTACGCTGGGTGGATTAACCACGCCGGAGATCGCCCGGGCTTTCCTTGTGCCGGAGGCTACCATGGCGCAACGCCTCGTCCGCGTGAAACGCAAGATCCGCGAGGCGGGCATCCCATATCGCATTCCGCCTCCTCACCAACTTCCTGACCGCCTCAATTCGGTCCTGGCAGTGCTCTACCTCGTCTTCAACGAAGGTTACAGCGCCACCGCCGGTGATCAACTGCTGCGGCGCCAGCTATCTGCCGAAGCCATTCGTCTTGCGCGTGTTTTGGGCGCGCTCATGCCTGACGAACCCGAGGTGCTGGGCCTCCTTGCCCTCATGCTCTTGCACGACGCGCGGCGTGAGGCCCGCACCGGTCCTGGTGGAGCCCTGGTGGTACTCGAGGAGCAAGACAGATCGCGGTGGGACGGCGCACAGATCGAAGAAGGCGCTACGCTTGTGGAGCGCGCGTTGCGCATGCGTCGCGCCGGTCCGTACCAACTGCAGGCAGCGATCGCGGCGCTGCACTGCCAGGCGCAGGCGGTCGCGGATACGGACTGGCCGCAGATCGCAGCGCTCTACGGCGAGCTGCTGCGTATTCAACCGACCCATGTGATCGCCCTCAATCGCGCCGTCGCAGTTGCGATGGCGGGCACGCCGGACGATGGTCTGCGGTTGATCGAGGACCTCACGCTGTCGTCAGCACTCGACGTTTATCACCTGTACCACGCCGTAAGGGCGGACCTTCTCCGCCGCGCCGGCTTCGCTATGGATGCAGCGGCTGCCTACCGTCGCGCAATCGATCTGGTAACGAATGCTGTCGAGAGGGAGTATCTGGAGCGGCGTCTGAGTGATGTGGAGAACGCTTGAGCGCTAGACGACCGCGTCCTCGTGGTAGACGCCGAAGACGTCGCGCATGACATCGCACATCTCGCCGAGGGTGCAGTAGGCGTTGACGGCGTCCAAGAGGCGCGGCATGACGTTCTCGCTGCTCCGGCAGGCCAGCTTGAGTGCTTTTAGAGATCGGGCCACCTCGCGGCCATCGCGCTCACGGCGGACGCGGTTCAGGCGCTCGATCTGGCGTCGTTCGCCGTCGGGGTCCATCTCCAGGATCGGAACCTCGATGGGGTCGTCCATTACGTATTCGTTCACACCAACGATAACACGCTCCCGCCTGTCGATCTCGACCTGATAACGGTACGACGCCTCGGCGATCTCGCGTTGGAGGTAGCCGTTCTCGATCGCCGGTATTACGCCGCCGATGTCTTCGATCTTGTGGAAGTAGATGTAGGCTTCGTCCTCGGTCTCCTTCGTGAGGGCCTCGAGGAAGTAGCTGCCGCCCATCGGGTCGAGGGTGTTAGCAACGCCGGACTCATGCGCGATCACCTGCTGAGTGCGTAACGCGAGACGTGCGGCCTTCTCGCTCGGCAGCGCCAACGCCTCGTCCATCGAGTTCGTGTGGAGCGATTGCGTGCCGCCCATGACGGCCGCCAGCGCCTGAATCGCGGTGCGGATGAGGTTCACCTCCGGTTGTTGGGCGGTTAGCGAGACGCCGGCTGTCTGCGAGTGGAAGCGCAGCCAGCACGAGCGTTCGTTCTGCGCGCCGAAGCGTTCCTTCATCTCGCGCGCCCAGATGCGTCGAGCGGCACGGAACTTCGCCACCTCCTCAAAGAAATCGTTGTGGCAGTTGAAGAAGAACGAGAGGCGTGGGGCGAACTCATCGACGTCCAGGCCGCGCTCCTGGCACCAGCGCACGTACTCGAACCCGTCGGCGAGCGTAAACGCCAGCTCCTGAACCGCCGTCGAGCCGGCCTCGCGGATGTGATAGCCGGAGATGCTGATAGTGTTCCATTTAGGCATCTCGCGCGTCCCGAACTCGATCGTGTCCACGACGACCCGCATCGATGGCTCAGGAGGAAAGATGTACTCTTTCTGCGCGATGAACTCTTTGAGGATGTCGTTTTGGAGCGTGCCCGCCAGTCGCCTGCGCGAGACGCCGCGCTTCTCGGCCGCGGCGATGTACATTGCCCAGATGATGGCCGCCGGCGAGTTGATCGTCATCGAGGTGGTGATGTCGCCGAGCGGCAGCCCTTGGAGCAGAAGCTCCATGTCGGCCAGCGAGGAGATGCCGACGCCGCACTTTCCGAACTCACCGTACGATTCGGGCGCGTCTGTGTCGTATCCGTAGAGCGTTGGGAGGTCGAAGGCGATGGAGAGGCCCGAGTTGCCCTGCGAGAGGAGGTAGCGGAAGCGGGCGTTCGTCTCTTCGGCGCTGCCAAAGCCGGCGAACATGCGCATCGTCCACAGCTTCCCTCTGTAGCCGGTGGCGTGGACGCCGCGTGTGAAAGGGTACTGTCCTGGGGCGCCGATGTCGTGCTGGTGATCGAGAGTTGCGCTGTCGGCGGGCTCGTACACGCGCCGGACGGGACGGCCGGATGTGGTGGTGAAAGGTCCCGGCCCCTCGCAGTTGCCTCGCCCTTCCAGGTCTCGTTCAGTCATCTCGCTCGACTTATCAACACTGCGCATGGCGTCCGCGTGTGTAGAATAGCACAACGTTAACCCTGCTCAATCTTCCACTTCCCCATCTCCGGTTAGGGGGTTGACACCTGTGCTACAATAGCTCACGCGTCTTAGCGACTTACCGTAGTAGATAGATTATGGCAGTAGAGCCGTTCGACAATTATCTGGACCTGGTAGAGGCTGCCCGCTTGCTGAACATTCACCCGCAGAGCCTGCGGCGTTTGATTAAGCAGAAAAAGGTGCCGGCCGTTCTCTTCGCCGGCAAATACCTGATCGAGCGTTTTCAGCTGGACCAGTTCAAATCCAGCTATGACCCCCGCCCGGGCCGCAAGGCGATACGCCGGCTGCTGTAGAGGGCGCTAGCTGCCGGCGGACGACAGAACTGGCGGCTCGATGCTAATCCCAGGGTCGTTCAGGTCTCGGAACTCCATGTAGAGGCTCAAGCCAATAGGGTTGCCCTGTTCGTCCGTGTCCTCGGCGCCGATGTCCAGCCGGACGGGAAAGCGCCCTTCCCGCGCCAGCCAGACGTCTACCTGAAATCTGTCCGGCAGTTCCGTCTCGGGCCCGGCGCCAAGGAGCTCCGGCAGCCGCTTGATGTCCGCCTTGTCCAGCCGGTAGTGGTCCGTCGCGATGCTGTTGATCGTCTCCCGCTCCGATTCGCTGTTGTCCAGTGAGGGGGCGATCTCATGCACTATGTCCCTGCACACGACATCGGGGGTGAGAATCGTGTCCTCGTCTGCCGCCGCGTCTTGCTCCTCCCAATTGTTCCCGACACGTATCCAGCTTCTGGCGCCCACCTCGCGCAGCTCCAGCTCTTCGTCTTTGAACCTGAGCACGGCCTGAGTCTTGTCCGGCGCAAGGAAGGCACCCTCCAGCTTGAGGTCTGAGAAGAGGGCTTCCAGAGCATCGGCGAACGCGCTCAGGGGGGCCGCGGGAGTGGCGGTTGATGCGGAAGGTTGAAAAGCGGGTGAATCGAGCTTCAGGTTGATCGTGTAACGGTAACTCTGTATCTCAGAGATGCTGTCACAGGATGCCGCCGCCTGTCCTTCGGCGCCGCCGCCCCCACCGCACGCGGCAAGGGCCGCAGCTGCCAGGATGAGGAAGGACACGGCAAACGCGGCTCGCAAGGTTACGGCCCGATGGGACCCCACTTTGGTCATCGACACTACCACCACGATTAAGGACGACGAAAGGGGTAGAACTGTTGTGGGTATAACACGACAACATGAGAGTGTCCAATGCAGCGGTTTGCGGGTCGCGCTAGGGTGTGGATGCCTCCGTTTCTACGGCGGGCAGGGCAGCTTCGGCTGATGGTGGAACGATGCTCCGGCAGGGTTTCTCCAGCGCCGGCGCAGGGATCACGAGCGGCTTAGCCGCCGCGCTGGGCCCGCCGGCTCTGGATGTATTCTATGCTGCGCTCGTAGTTGTCTTCCGCGATCAGGCCGCTGGCCATGAGGTAGTTCAACATTGGCTCCAGGCCTAGGATGGAGATGAGGTTATAGCCGTGCGCTTTCAGCTGCTCCCTGGCCCCCTCCTGGCGGTCTAACAGCACGAGCACATCGCGCACAGTGAGGTTGGCGTTCGCCTTGAGAAATGTTGCGGTCTCGATGATTCCGCCGCCGCTGGTCACCAGGTCATCGATGAGGAGCACGGTTTCTCCCGGCTCGAAGCGTCCTTCAACCCATAGGCGATTGCCGTTGCGCTCTTTGGCGGGATGGACGTAGACCATGGGCACGCGACTGCGCAGCGCGAAAGCGGTTGCCAGGTGCAGACCTCCAAAGGGTATCCCGCAAACGCGGTGGAACTCCTTAACAGACTTATGCAGCATCGCCTGCCGGGTCTGCACTTCCTCGTTCATCACGCGGGCTGCGCGGGCCAGCGCGCGCGGGTTGCTGATCAGCAGACGGAGGTTCACGTACACCGGCGAGTGCTGGGTCGTGCGCCCGATCGTGTAGTCGCCGAACTGGACAGCGCCGAGGTCCCAGAGGGCCTTGGCGAGCCAGAGATTACCTGTGTTCTGCGGCATAGACTGTCACCATACAGGAAAAGGCCCTCCCTCCGGTGGGAGGGCGGGCGGGCCGGTCGTTGGCTAGCGCGACGATAGCATGCGCCTTCTAGCGTGTCAATAATCACGAAATCCGATGCCAGTCTGCGACTTCCTGCTGTTTCCATGCGGTCCGGCACAGAGGGTCTATGCGCCGCGCGATCTCTCGCGGAGCCTCTTCCGCCAGTCTCGGGCGATCTCGCGGTTTACTGTGTGCTTTGGAACGCCGCCGCTCAACGCCTCTATAAGGTTCTTGGCCGCGAGCATCGCCATGCGAGAGCGCGTGGCCACGCTGGCGCTGGCGATGTGCGGTGTGACAATGACGTTCGGCAGTGAGAGCAGCGGATCATCCGGCGGCATCGGCTCAGGTTCGGTCACGTCGAGGGCCGCTGCGGCGATGACACCCTCGGCAAGCGCATGGAACAGCGCTTGCTGGTCCACCAGGCCGCCTCGCGCCGTGTTCACGAGTACGGCTGTGGGTTTCATCAGACTGAGGGACCGCGAACCGATGAGGTTGCGCGTCTCCGGGGTTAGCGGCGCGTGCAGCGAGACGATATCCGATCGCCCAAGCAGTTCATCCAACGCGAGGAACTCCATACGATATCGGCGTTCAAGCGACGGCTTTCGAGTGCGGCTGTGGTAGTGGATGCGCATGCCCAGCGCCCGGGCGCGGCGGGCGACTTCCGCACCGATGCCGCCCATGCCGACGATGCCGAGCGCGGCGGTGGCGAGGTCCTGCCCGAGGAGGACCTCTGGACCCCAGGTTTTCCAATCGCCTGCCCGTGTCCTGCGGTCGCCCTCGACGATGCGCCGGGCGGCGGCGAACATGAGCGCGATCGTGAACTCAGCCGTCGTTTCGCTCAGGACGCCTGGCGTGCGCGTAAGGAGGACCTTGCGGCTGTTCGCCGCGGGAACGTCGATGTTATCGAAGCCGGTAGCCATATTGCTGATTGCGAGCAGACGCGGCGCCAGTTCAAGAATCCCGGAGTCGATGCGGTCCGTTAGTAGCGTGAGCAAGCCGTCGCTGTCGGCAGCCTGGCGCGCGAACTCTTCGCGAGGGGGGGGCAATTCGCCCTCCCATAACGTGACCGCGGCGTGCTCCGCGAGGAGATCGAGCGCGCCACCGGGTAGGTGGCGCGTCACGTAAACGCGTGGCCTCGGCACTGACTACTGGGTGCGGGAGCCGCGCCGCTGGTCGGGTTCTACGCCGCTCGCAAACTGGGGTTTGTAGCTCGGCTCCTGTCCGCTGACTTGATCGACGTGCATTCGGTCATGCCGGTAGTAAGACCGCAGCCACTGCATCACTGTCAGGGAGCCGAAGAGCGCGTTTGTTGCTCGCCGCTCGAAGCCTTCCGGCCGCATCGAGGCGATGAGCGCCATCGTCTTTTCGCGCTGGCGGCGCATCTCGGCCGTATGCTCCGACACGGTATGTTCACCTGCCTCCTCAAGCGGGATGCCGGCGCGCTCGCCGCGTACGCCGTCGAGGTTGGCGCCGTCTTCCTCGAGCGCGCGTTCCACCCACGCGCGGTAGGCGGTCTCCATCTCGCAGAGGTGGGACATCTGCTGTTTGGCTGTCCACTCACCCTCTTTTGGCGATCGCGATGCCTCTCCCTCACTCAGGGATTCAAGCGCGGAGAGCAGCTTCTCGCGCTCGCTGGTCATCTTCTGGGTCAGTTCGGCGATTTGGGCTTCACCTGCCATCGGTACCCTCCTGCGTGCATGATACAGACGCATGCACGGCTGTCAATCGTGAAACCGCGACGCTACAATGGAAGGCGAAGGAGATCGATATGGCAACCAAGGACCCGAGAGAGCCCTTCACGCGCATAGACGTGAATGAGGCCGACGAGATGATGAAAGAAGGCGCCGCCGTCATCGACGTGCGAGAACCCTGGGAGTACGAGGCTGGCCACATACCCGGCGCAGCCCTCCTGCCGCACAAAAATGTGTTCGCCCGCCGCGAAGAGCTGCCAAAGGACAAGGATCTGATCTTCGTTTGTGCGGTTGGCCAGAGAAGCGCGCTGGCGGCCGAAATGGCCGCTGCCACCGGGCTTACCCGGCTCTTCAACCTCGAAGGCGGCACGGACGCCTGGATCAAGTCTGGCATGCCGGCAGAGAAGTAGTCCCATCTGTCATTCTGAGCGGCAATCCTGTCCTGAGCCCCGCCGAAGGGTCCTTCGCAAGAAGGACGATAGCGAAGAATCTTTCGCCACTATTCAGAAGCGGTATCGTGGCGCCGAACAATGACCCGCCTCCTCCTTTTCGACATCGATAACACCCTCCTTTACACGGGCGGGGCGGGGAGTCACGCAATGGCGATCGCGTTCCAGGAGATGTTTGGCATCAACAACGGCTTCGCGAACGTAGAGTTCAGCGGCCGGACAGATCTGTACATCCTCTCGGAGGGTCTGCGACTGCACGGAATCGCCGGTGGACACGAGACGTACCGGGATGACTTCCTGAGGCGCTACTACGGCCACCTTCGACTGACGTTAGGGGACCGCGACGGTCATTTGATGCCCGGCTTCCCGCATCTCCTTGAGGCGCTGTCGCAGCGCAGCGGTGTCCGCATCGGTCTTGCGACGGGCAACTTCAGGGAAGCGGCGTGGATGAAAGTTGAGCACTACCAGATCAGGCAATACTTCTCCGACGGCGTGTTTGGTGAAGAGAGCCTTCACCGCTCGCAGATGGTCCGCGCGGGAATCGAGCGCCTGGCGCCGGACGTAGCGCCTGAAGATGTAATCATCATCGGCGACACACCGCACGATATCTCGTCTGCCCTCGACAACGGGGTCGCTGCTGTGGGCGTCGCGACGGGAAGCTACACCGCCGACCAGCTACGGGAGAGCGGAGCGCAGATGGTTTTTCGCGACTTCTCGGACTGGCAGACGGCTGCGGCTACGCTTTCGGGCGAGGCCCGATCACTTCTGCGTAGAACCCCTCAATCGCGGCATTCACTTCGGGGATCGAGCTAACTCCTGTATTTAGGAGTGTCGTCAGGAATCCTTCTCGCTTCTCGAGTTCCTCGTTCAGCGTTTCCAACGTTAGTCCGGCCCATTGCGCAAGAGCCTCGCGATGTTCCGGGTCTGGTAGCACCTGAAACGAATCGTCGTTCAAGTCCCAGCTCGCGACACGTATGATCTCTGGATTCTCGCTATCACCGCGAAGCATCGCGACCTCTTCAACCCGGCGCATCATGCCCGCCCGGGGCGCAGCCGAAGGGCCGCCCAGGCGTCCAACGTAGAGCGGGATGATGAACGTCAGCTTTGCGATCTGTCGAGTCGGAATCGACAGTTCATCTCTTAGCTGCCGGATGACGCCCTCGACGGTTTCGTCGTGCATCGTCGTCGCTAGCGAGTAGCCGTCGCCGAGCAGCTCGAAGGCGCGACGTGCGTTGCCGTCCCAAGTATAGACAGGGATGTGGTCGCTCATCTCGTTGATGAGGATGTAGGTTCGATATGAGTCCGAGTGAGGCGGCAGGGCGAACGTCTCGCCCATACCGCGCGTGAAGTAGACTGCCGTCTCCGGAGGCGTGAACGAAAGCAGCGCGGTAAGCGTCGTCGTCTTACCGGAGGAGGGCGGGTCGGCGGCGACGATAAGCGACGCCCCGCGCTCCATCCCAATCCAGAGCATCGCTGCTAGCCGCGTGTCCATATTCCCCGCGCGGATCAGCTCGATCATCGACATTGGCACCGGCGGTTCCCAGTGCCATCCCCACCAACTGACGGGCTGGTTGAGCGCGCGCATGGGAAGATGATAGCGCAGCACGCATGTAGGGGCGCGGGCTTGCCCCGCCAATGCGCGCCGCAGTGTAGAATACGGCCCGACATGCGCGCCGCCTTTATCGCCGGTAAAGAACAGATCGAGGTTCGCGAGACCGATGTGCCATCGCCGGGAGCCGGCGAGGTGCTCGTGCGCGTGCGCGCCTGTGGCATCTGCGGGACGGACCTACACTACTATCACGGCGCTTTCCCTTCCGCCCCCAACATCCCGCCAGGGCACGAGTACGCCGGAGAGATCGTGGAGCTGGGAGAAGGAGTGAACGGCGTTGAAGCCGGCCAGCGCGTGGCGGTGGAGCCACTCCGGATTTGTCGGGAATGCGTCCCCTGCCGGACCGGAAACTACCACCTTTGTTCGAAACGGGCGCCTGGTGCGATAGCGCCCGGAGCGCTTGCCGAATTCGTGAGCGTCCCGGTCTACGGCGTTTACCCGCTGCCGGACGGCCTCGACTTCGAGATCGGCGCGCTCGCGGAGCCCCTCGCGGTCGCTGTCCACGGCTTACACGTCGTGGGGCTCTCGATAGGCGAGCGCGTGCTTGTGATGGGCAGCGGCGCTATCGGTCTTCTCACGATCCTGGCCGCTCGCGCCGCCGGAGCGGGTGAGATCGTCGCGACTTACCGCCACGAGCACCAGGGACGGGCCGCCGAGGCCGCCGGCGCCGCGCGCATCGTCAAGGCGGATGAAGTTGCCGGCGAAAAGGGATTTGACGTGGTGGTCGAGACGATTGGGGGCAATGCACCGACGCTCGGGCAGGCGCTGAGTGCCGTCCGTTCAGGCGGACGGATCTCTGTGCTCGGCGCGTTCACGCAGACGGCGGAGATCAACGCGCTGACGCTGATGCTCAAGGAGGTGAGCATGGTGGGCGGCATAACCTACTGCCGCCCCGGCCGGCACTCAGACTTCGATGTCGCGCTCGGTATCCTGCGATCGGACCCCGAGCGCGCGCGTGCGCTGATCACGCACCGCTTCTCGCTGGAGGAGGCGGTGGAGGCGTTCGCGACGGCGGCGGACAAGAGCACGAAGTCGCTCAAGGTGCAGGTACAGACGAGTTGATAGTTCAGCGTCTTCAGCAGGGCGGGGCGCCTCCAGCTCTCAACTCTCGACTGACAACTTTCAACTCAGTTCATTACGCCGAAGCAGTGCCAGCGCGCGATTCGAGACTCGTCCACCCGTGGCGTCATCTCACGGATCGCTTCGCCGAGGATCTGGACCTCGAGCGCGAGCCGCGTGCGCGCCGACAGTTCCTCAAGCAGACGCTGCTTCGTCTGCGGATTCACGCCGAGCCGCGAGCCGATGAAGTCCGCGAGCAGGTCGGGTTCGCCTGGCATTTCGATGCTGCGCGCCCATTGGTTTGACATCGCCAGGTAGAGGCGGACGTACTCCGCGAAGAGCGATCCGGCGTCGTCCGATAGCTCCTTGGTTTTGGGTTCGTCGACAGCGGTGCTGGACAGCATCTCGACCTCGCCGGTCAGGTACGGGTCTTCACTGATTACGCCCACGGTGCGGAAGCGCTGGCCACCCAAGCATATGAGGTTCAGCCGCCCCTCGTCGAGATGGTCGACGCGTGCGATGTGTGCTGTCGTCCCCACTTCGAACGGCTCCGCGGTTTGGCCTACCTCATATCCCTTTCGGATGAGGAGGACGCCGAACGGTCGCTGCTCTTCGATGCACGCCCGAATCAACAGCTTATAGCGCTCCTCGAAGATGTGCAGGGGCAGCGTGGCGCCGGGAAAGAGGACGGTGTTCAGCGGAAAGAGGGGGAGTTCCATCATTCAGGCTCAGGCCGACCGGATGCGCTCGCCGAGGAGCCAGCGCGCGCGCTTCTCGTCGTCCGCCTGGACGAAGACGCGCAAACTGTCCGGCGCAGGTGGCATCCCGAACGATGACATCGGGTCGCCGCTCTTCACGTAAACAGCGATACCGTCACGCTCGAGGACATCGCGCCAGATGCCGGCCTCGAGCTCGTCGCGGGCGGTGGCGATGGGAATGAGGCGATCGCTCATGGCCTCATCTTATGCCAGCGGACGCCCGTTGTGTAGTGATTCTGCGCCGTTACGCCCAACCGAGGCGCATCTACGCCCGCTCAATCTCGACGGAAGCGACGGCGCCGTCCCCGCCGAATAGCTGTACCACCGCTCCGCCATCGAAGTAAAGCGGCACGTGCAATGTCTTCGGCGCGACGGCGTTCGTCATGTGCGCCTTGATCCTCAGTTCCCCCATCGCGTTTCGCAGGACAACCTCATCGCCTTCGGCGACGCCGATCGACGCGGCGTCAGCCGGATTCATGATGACGGACTCTTCTCGGTGCAGCCTGTCGGCCTCCGGCGAGTGCGTCGCTGCGCCCTCGTAGCTTGTGTAGAGGCTGCGGCTCGCCGTCAGGGTGAAACCCGCGGCGTTGGCGCCGGTGCCAGCCGCGATGGGCTGCCGCTCTGTTTTCGAGGGCCCTAGACCATCGAGCGGTTGTTGGGCGCCGGAGTCCATCTCGCGATAGGTCGCGTCCCCGTACAGCGGGATGACCTGCGACATCTCGTCCATAATTTCTGCGGCGCTCTGGTAGCGGATGCGGATCTCGCCGGGCTTGATCCGGTCCGCCAGCCGCGCGCCGAGGTCGGAGAGGATGCGCCAGCCCTGTAGCGCCTCACCTTGCGGGGCCGTGGCCGGGTCGAGTCGCAAGACGCGACGGTCCGCGCTCGTTGTGGTGCCTTCTTTGCCCCACGGCGAGACGTCAGGCAGGACGACATGCGCGAGCTTGGCGGTATCGGTTGGCAGCGAATCGATGACGGAGACGAATTCGAGTGACTCGATAATCTTGCGTACACGAGACCTGTCGGGCGCCAGCGTGAGAGGGTTGTCGTTCACAATGACGAGCGCCTTCAGCTTACCGTCGGCCGTCAACTCGTCGAAGGTTAGGCCGGCTGTGGCTGGCACAGGCGAGCCCCACAGGCGTTCCATCTCGTTGCGTCCGGCCTCATCTGCTGCCGAGCGGTATCCCGGCAGCAGATCAGGCGAGCCTCCGGCATCACGCAGGCCCCAGACGTTCGCTTCTTGCGGCAGGACGAACAGTGCCTCAGCGGCGCTCTCGCCCGCGCAGGCGATCGCGATGTTAGCGAGTGCCGCTGTCACTGCCTTGGCGTGCTCCGCGCCGAAGTGCGGCAGGGCGTAGATGACCGAGGCGGGATGGGCTTCCGGGTCTCGGGCTGCGGCTGCCTTAAGGATCTCGATGGCGCGCCGCTGCTGCGCACTGAGCCGTGTTGGGTCGCCACCGGCGAGCGCCGCATCGAGCGCCGCGAGCGCCGCCGCTTCCTCGCCCGGACGTGGCTGGATCCAGACATCCGCGAAGTCGTTTAGCTCGCCCCACATCGAACTCACGACGATGAGTTTGGCGCCGTTGCGGACGACGGCGTCCTTTGCGCGCAGACAGGCGACGTTGTGGCTCGACTCGAGGTCCTGGGCGACGACGAGCAGCGTCTTGGACTGCGCGATGCGGGTCATGTCCGCAGGCAGGACCTCGCTGCCGAAGGCGGTACGCAGGCTCTCGCAGGCGGCGCGGGCGACCGGCCCTGTGCTCGAGTCGACGTTGTTCGTGCCGACGATGGCGCGCGCGATCTTGCTCACGAGGTAGTTCTCTTCGTTCGTCGCCAGCGGCGAGCCGAGAAAGCCGATCGCTTCCGGGCCGTGCTCGTCGCGTATCTGTGCGAGCCGCGCGACGGTGAAATCGAGCGCCTCGTCCCAGGTTGCGGCGTCCTGGCCGCCGTTGCGACGAATGAGGGGCGTCTGGAGGCGCTGCGTGTCCTTGACCGCGTCGTAGTGGAAGCGGCCGCGGATGCAAAGCTGGTCGCGGCTGACCGGGTTCGCAGTGGTATCAGGGCGGACGATCACGCCGCGTCCGCGCTTGGTTCCGAGCGAGATCGAGCAGCCGACGGAGCACTGTGTACACGTTGTCGCGACCCAGCGTTCGGTCTGCGTGGCGCCCCATTTGTTCGGGTGCTCCATCAGCGTCGCCGTCGGGCAGACGTCGATGCAGGCGCCGCAGAAGTCGCAGTTGGAGTCGTGGACGGCGTCTCCCTGCCCGAACTCGATGCGGGTGCTGAAGCCGCGACCTGCGAGCGTGATCGCGCCGGTGTGACGGATCTCGTCGCAGGCGCGCACGCAGCGGGTGCAGATGATGCACATCTGCGGGTCGAACTCCAGGAATGGGTTGTT
>CAYZLC010000001.1:0-5215 GCA_964479365.1 uncultured Dehalococcoidia bacterium | reverse complement strand
GGCAAGGTGTAGTACGTGCGCCCGTCGCCGTCCCAGGGCTGGTAGCCGGCCATCTCGAGCATCTCGCAGGTGGTCTGCAGCTCGCAGCGGTAGTTCTTGGAGCACGTTAGGCAGCGGTGTGTGACCACGTCGTCGCGGAGACACGTGTCGCCCGGCTTGCACTTGACGACGCGATGGCAGGTGAGGCAGCGGTCCGAGTGGTACGACATGATGAGCGACAGCACGGCCTGTCGTGTCGCTTTCAGGTCAGGCGTCTCTGTGCGCACGATCATGCCGTCCTCGACGCGAGAGGTGCACGAGAGCTGGTACCCGCGCGCGCCCTCGATTTCGACGATGCAGGTGCGGCAGCCGGCGTAAGGAGGCAGGCCGTCGATGTAGCAGAGGTTCGAGATGAAGGTGCCGCTGTTCTTGATGACCTCGACCAGCGGCGCGCCGTCCGGCGCCTCCAGTTCGAAGCCGTCCAGCGTTATCTTGGCCACGCTATATCCCTTCGCCAGATATGCCATTGCCCATTAACCGGCGATCGCCCACGCGCCCGAGTCTGCCCCACCTCAGATTCCTTCGGGTAGATGCGTGATTCTGCGCGCGGGCGTGGTCGCCCCTCAGAATGGCAGGCCAGGGCAACGTTATCTTTGCCACGGGGTCAGCGGGTACGGTCGCGCTCGACCGGCTTGCCGATGTGCAGGGGAATCTCTTCCAGCAGCGGCGCGGGCTTGCCGTTGGGATACGTGTGGTCGTGCTTGTGCAGGTGCTCCTGCGCCATCTTGGTCAGTGCGTGCTTGTCCCGGTACAGCTCGTCGAAGTCGTAGGTGGCGTCGTCGAGCGGGCCGCCGGCCTGGATCGCCTCGTAGGGGCAGGCCTCGACGCAGAGGCCGCAGTACATGCAGAGGCGGAAGTCGATCTCGTAGCGGTCGATGTTCAGTGCACCGTCCTCGCGCGGCGATGTCTGGACGAGGATGCAGCCGTCGGGGCAGGCCTGGGCGCAGGTCGAGCAGCCGGTGCACCGCTCCTCGAACCAAAGGAGGTTCGTGCGGGCGTCCACCGGTATGGGGCGGATCTCTTCCGGGTACTGGGTGGTGAACGGCCGCCGCGCGAGGTAGCGCAGCGTGACCATGAGGCCTTTGGCGATGCCGCGTCCGAACAAGCGATAGGTCTCCCGGCAGAGCTGAAGCTCTGCAGCTACTGCGTCTCCGCCCGTATACTACGCCACTTTCCCCGTTGGTGAAAGAAATCACGATGCGCCCTGTGGTCC
Organism: uncultured Dehalococcoidia bacterium; assembly: GCA_964479365.1. Lineage (GTDB taxonomy): Bacteria > Chloroflexota > Dehalococcoidia > SM23-28-2 > RBG-16-64-32 > CF-163. The sequence continues at coordinate 3,963 of CAYZLC010000001.1, read as the reverse complement.
CACATTGGGTGTCGGGACGAGGGCTACGGCGAGTCCGTCTGAGCTTCGGTGGACGTGCGGAGCGATGGGCGATCGCCGCCGGCCTCCATGTTGATCCGAGGAAGCAGCCGGTCGAGCCTCTGTGGCATCCACCAGTTCCAGCGTCCGGCCAGTTGCATGAGCGACGGCACCAGCACCAGGCGGACAACCGTGGCGTCCAGTAAGACGGCGCAACCGAGTCCTATACCGAACTCCTTCACAACGCGCTGTTCATTGAGCGCGAACGCAGCGAAGACTGCCACCATGATCGCAGCCGCCGCCGTAATCACCCGGCTGGTCACCGAGAGTCCGCGCGCGACGGACTCCGAATTGTCGCCGGTTTTCAAGTACTCCTCGCGGATTCGGCTGACGAGGAACACCTCGTAGTCCATCGATAGGCCGAAGAGCACCGCGAAGAGCATCATCGGCAGAAATGCCTCAGTAGGCCCTTCGCGGGCCACGCCGACCTCGCTGCCCAGCCAGCCCCACTGGAAGATCGCGACGAGAATCCCCAACGAGGCCGCTATGGAAAGCAGGTTCATCGCTACAGCCTTGAGGGGGACGAGCAGAGACCGGAACACGGCCATCAGCAGAAGGAAGCTCAAAACCAGAACGCCCGCCAAGAAGTATGGAAGGCGCGACGTCTGCTGGGCGCCGACATCGATGAACAACGCCGTCGACCCGCCCACGAGCGGGCTGGCGCCTGTCCCCTCGAACTCCAGCGCCAGCGCGCTACGGAGCTCGTGTATGAGGTCAACGGTTGCCTGGTCCTGAGGGGCGGACACCGGGATAACTGCAATCACCGCCGCGCTCTTGTCGTCGTTGAAGCGGGGTGCTGATACCTGCGAGACCCCCTCGAAGCCCGAGATGGCATCCGGGAGTCGCTCTACTTTTGGAACCGCTCCGGGGTTGTCAATGACGAAGCCGGCGATTATCGGCCCGTTTGCCCCGGGTCCGAACCCCTCAAGGATAAGGTCATAAGCCCGGCGTGACGTGAACGACTGCGGGTTGTTCCCTGAGTCGGACGTTCCCAGCCGAAGATCGAGAATCGGCACTGCCAGCAGCAAAAGAAATCCAAGCGAAGCCCCGAGACAGATGACCGGGTAACGCTGGACGAACTGGCTCCAGCGGTATCCCATGCCAGTGGTGCTGTCCGCCGACGGGACGCTTAGTCCGGGCACCCGCCAGCGATCAACGTAAGGCCCGGCAAACCCGAGTAACGCCGGCAGCACTAAAACGGCGACCGCCACCATGATAGCGACCATAGCTGCGCTGGCCGTGCCCACCCAGCTAATCGCGTCGATCCCGGACGCCCAAAGACCGAGGAGCGCGATCACGGTGGTGCCGCCCGCGAAGAAGACCGACCGCCCGGCCGTGCCGATGGCCGTGACCGTAGCATCTTCGCCCGGCATACCGTTGGCGATCTGTTCCCGGTAACGGCTCACGACAAGGAGCGCATAGTCGATGCCCACACCGATGCCGATCATCCCTATGAATTGCGGGGAGAACCCCGGCAACGGAACGAATCGAGACGCCAGCCCCACCAGGAAGAAGCCGGAACTCAGGCCTAACAGCGCGGTCGCGATGGGTAGGCCCATCGCCACGATCGAACCAAACGCCAGCAGCAGAATTACAGCCGCCGCCGCGAGGCCGATCAGCTCCGAACTTCCGGGCGGCTCGCGCTCGGCCATCTGGACAACGGGGCCGCCGGCCTCGACCTCGAAGCCCTGCACGGAATCACCTTCAACGAGGTCTAGCAGCGCCTTCGCGGCCGCATCATCGATCTCCGAGGCCCGGCTTCCGTACTGCACGGTGATACGTGCGATCGTGCCGTCCTCGGAGATCGAACCGGTGGTTTCGTAGGGGGTGGAGACGTTGGTGACGCCCGCGGACGCCGATAGCCCCTCTCGCAATCCCGCCACCTGCGTCCGCACCTTGGGATCATTCAGGCCCGCGTCCGCCTTGACTACGACTGTGACCTGGTCGCCGGCATTTGAGGGATAGCGCTCCTCAAGGACGTCGAACAGCTGTTGGGCTTCGGACCCGCGAATACTGAACGAAGAACCGTAATCACCCGTCGCCACTGACCAGAGCACGCCTAGCGGAATGAGTATTCCGAATGCGCCCGCGATCACCAGCCGTGCATGCCGGTGGGCGAATCGCGGCCACCGCTCGAACAACAGAGACGGCCGGTTCAACGCGCGTACTCCACAGCCTCGCCGGGCGACCGCATAGGCGCGCGCTCGTCCTCGGCATCGAAGCCGTGTTCAAGCTCCACACCATTCGCCACGAGAATCCTCGTGAGGACCGACGTGATAAACCGGGCCTCCTCAGTGCTGATGTGCGAGGTGAAGCGATCGATCATTATCTGAACGGCCGCAGGCCTGACGCGCTCGATCAGTGCTCTACCCTCGTCCGTGAGCGCGACGAAGATTACGCGCCGGTCCGTGGCGCAGCCCTCGCGGCGAATCAGGCCTGCCCGCTCCATCCGATCAGCGAGCCGTGTCATGCCGCTCTTGCTCCGGAGGGTGAGGCTTGCGAGATCTCGCATGCGGAGCGCCTCGTCAGGAGAATCGGCGAGCAAGATGAGCACCTCGACTGACTCGAAAGGGATGCCTTCTTGCTCCTGCACCTGATTTCCGATTGTGTCCATGACCGCCCAGCGGACACGGGTAATAGTGCGGAGCGCGTCGATCGCGTCGCTGTGTTCCAGGAGTTCGGCTGGGAGCTTCACGAGGCACAGGTTAGCAGCAGGTGGTTGCACCTGCAACTATCGCGCGGTCAACAATGCGGCAGCCCACGGCACGACCGTCCGCGGTTGACATGGCGCGGTTGAAGCTAGTTGGCGGGGACGACGTACTCGCCGCCGGCAGCCTGGTTCGACGAGACGTTCTTCGTCTCCACGTTCTTCGCCTTCCAGAAGGCAGCCGCGAAATCGTTGACGAGGCCCAGGAGCTTCTGCGCGGCTTCGAGGTCGATGTTCTGGCGTGCGGCCGAGGCGGTCTTCATAATGCCGTCGACGAGCTCTCCGAGGCCCTCGGGGCTGTTCTCCGGCTTGAAGAAGTCCCCGCGTATGATGCGGGCCTCGCGCTTGACCAGCTCAGCGTGCTCCTCCTTGACCTGCGTGTATCGGACGAGGGCGTGCATGTACTTGTCGCGATCGGCTTTCTCCATGGAGCCGGGAGGCGCGAGGTCGTTAATGAGCTGGTTCATGCGGACGACGGATAGCGCGGCGACCTGCATGAGGTGCGGATCGTAGATGCCGCAAGGGATATCGCAGTGGGCAGATGCCTCGTCGGCGGGCAGGATGCGGTTGAGCAGCGCAAAAGCGCGGCGAATGAGCATGGGGCGACCTCCTTCGTGAATTAACCCGCTAGAATTTACTACACCACGGTGGTGGTTGTCAGTTGTCAGTTGTGAGTCGTCAGTCATCAGCCCCGCGCCATCGCGTTCTCCGCGTTTGCGCGCGCCTGGCTCGTGTCGTGCCCGGCGGCTATGCGATCCTCGCGTTCCTGACGGCGAAACGAGTGGCCGTGCGCGGCCGCAGTATGCTGCCGGCGCTGGCGCCGGGCGAGCGCGTGCTGTTCGACCGGCTCGCGTACGTGCTGGAGCGGCCGAGAACGGGCGATATCGTGCTGGCGCGACATCCGGCGCGGCCGGGGGTGCGGATGATCAAGCGCGTCGCGGAGAAGGTTGGCCGCGACGAGTACCTGCTCTTCGGCGACAACGCTGATGCGAGCACGGATAGCCGGACTCTCGGCGCCTTCCAGCGCGGCGATATCGTGGCGCGCTCGTGGCTCGTCTTCTGGCCGCCGGAACGCGTTCGGCGGCTGCGCTGAGGAACCTGACGGATGAAGTTTGTTTGGTAAAAAGAGGTTGTTCGATTCGCAAATATACGGGAATTATGATACGCGAATAGGCCGTCAAAGGAACGGGCGGAAGTCC